>JALSLX010000063.1 GCA_026988095.1 Thiotrichaceae bacterium | reverse complement strand
AACAAGCCCGCGCGACACTCGTTCACTTGCTAGAAGCTGCACCAAAACACCCTTATGCCATTAAGTTGTTAGCAAAAGTTTATTTTAAACAAGAAGATTGGCGTAATCTGTTTGAGCTATTACCAACATTAGCCAAGCAAGGTCTAATTCAAAAAGAAGATCGTGAAAAATATGAAGCGACAGCACTTAAAGGTATTTTCTTAACACTGGCACAAAATGAAGATAAACAACAGCTCCAAGCCTTATGGAAGAAACTTCCTGCCGATATAAAAGAAAAACCTCAAGCGGTACTTCTGTACTGTAAAGCGTTAAGCGATGCGGGTGATGTGGCTGCGAGTGATAAGTTACTAATCGCCTCCTTGAATAAAAACTGGGATGAAAAACTGGTTGAACGCTACGGAAAAATTGAGCATTCAAATCTGGGTACGGCAATTAAGCTGGGTGAAAAATGGTTGCTAGATCATGAGAAAAGCCCAATGTTGCTATTGGCGCTGGCACGTTTACATCGCAAATTTAAGCTGTGGGGAAAGAGTAAATCGTATTACAACTCTAGCCTGAACTTTTTACCTTCTGCTGATGTTTATTTAGAATTTGCAGAGATGCTAGAAGAGCTAGAAGAACACGAGAACGCCCAAATTTGCTATAAGCAGGGTTTGAATTACAGTATTCACCAGAAGGGGCAGATTCTTAATATTAAGTCGTTAAGAAGCGTGGATACTTCGTTGAGCGTGGTTCGAGATAAGCAGTAATATTTATTATCACCCCCCCCTATTTTTGGCTGTTTTGTAATATAAATAAAGTTATAAAGAGTTACAAAAGGGCAAAAAACAAGGGGGGTGACAAATTAACAATAGAATTCGTTACTTTAGATCATTCACTAAAGCTACACGGTAGTTTTCAGGCACAGGGTCTACCGCATGGGTATAGTTTTCATGGTCGATGCCGACACTGATTGCAGCGCCTTGTTTTGCCGCTTCCACCATTGCATCTTCTAATTCAAAACGCATAAAATGAACGGCTGAAGTCTTTTCTTCTGTTTCGCGTTCTAAGTCTTCATTGGTAATGGCAAAAACTTTATCAAAGCCTTCTACTTGTACCCATGTTTGGCGGTCTATTCCAATCAGATTCGCTAGTGCTTCTATACGCTCATCTACATCAACGTATTCGATCATCATGGTGCCTTTCCAGTTAGTACCATCAGGTATTAATGGGTTGTAGGTATCCAACTCTTCGGTAATGCCTTCGGCATCAAATATTTTCTCAGCGCGTAGCATTTCTTGAATTTGGTATTTGATAGTGACGGGATCTTCAAAATACATGGTTACATTGGGGCCAATCGATAAATTACGATTCTTTTTGTGAGCCATAACTTCGCTACGCATATCGTTACGAATTTCTTGGTATTTTTCTAACGAATAAAGATCATCTCTTGTTAACTGTTGTGCCATTTTATTATCCTTGTCCTGTTATAAGCCGTAAGCCATGCGTAATAATGTCAGTGGGTGGTGTGGTTTTAGTTCGACACTGTCATCTTCTTTAATGACTTTTTGCAGACCGTTACCAATTTGATGTCCTGCCATTGGGCAGTCACTGCTGTAGTAGTTTGATTCTGATTTTTGTACCTTTGTAACAACAGGGCGACAAATCTTCATTGATATTTCGTGATACTCCTCTTTAACGGCATAAGTGCCGTCATGCCCAGAACAACGATCAATCGTTTCAACAGCAGTATCTTGAATTAGCTTTAATAAATCACGCGTTTTCAAGCCCATGTTTTGCACGCGTAAATGACAAGCGGCATGGTAAGCAATTTTACCCAATGATGATTTGAAGTTGGTGTTCAACAACTCTTTTTTGTGACGAAGCATGAGATATTCAAAAGGATCAAAAATATGTTCTTTAACCTTTTGCACATCGGCTTCATCTGGGAACATTAAGGGAAGCTCTTGCTTAAACATCAAAACACAAGAGGGAACAGGTGCAATAATATCCCAGCCTGCATCGATCATTTTTACCATTTCAGGTATGTTTACATTCTTGGCGTGTTCAACGGCTTTCAAGTCGCCCAACTCTAACTTTGGCATGCCACAACAAACTTCTTTATCAACGAGAGTGACAGGGATTTCATTGTGGCTTAAAACTTTGCCTAAATCTTCAAGCAGATGTGGTTCGTTACGATTACCATAACAAGTTGCGAATATAGCAACCTTTCCTGTTGTCCTTCCAGCTGGCTTTGCTTCGCTGTGTTTGCTTGCACCATCAGCATAGTTTTTGGCAATAATTTTGCGCCCTGTGGTGCTGTGATATTCAGGGAGAACAGCATCAGGGTGAATACCCAAAACACTCTTCAGTGCTTTTCGTGCCAAGCCATTTTTATTGCTAGCATTTACGATGCTTGATACAACAGGGATACCCGCTAAGTTACCGACAGTATCCGTTGCTGACAAAATTTTATCACGCATTTTCACATCACCTTTTTTAAGCTTGATGGCTTTTGCGCGTAACATTAAATGTGGAAAGTCGACATTCCATTCGTGCGGTGGTGTGTAAGGACATTTAGTCATGTAACACAGATCACACAAGTAGCATTGATCAACGACTTTCATATAGTCTTTTTTATCAACGCCATCGACTTCAAAGGTCTCTGATTCATCAACCAGATCAAATAAAGTTGGAAAAGAATTACACAGGCTCACACAACGGCGACAACCGTGACAAATATCGTAGACGCGTTCTAACTCTTTATTAAGCGAATCTTCGTTATAAAAATCAGGGTTTTTCCAATCAAGTGGATGCCTTGTCGGCGCTTCTAAATTACCTTCACGTGATGCCATATTTTCCAACCTTTTAGAAATTGTTCCCTTCTCTCTCTTTTATTAAAGAGCGAGAAGGGAGGAAATCATTTTGACCAATAAAAATATTAGTCAGGAATGATTTAGTCGTCTAGATTGTCTAGAGCCTTTTGGAAACGATTTGCGTGTGAACGCTCCGCTTTTCCTAAGGTTTCAAACCAATCAGCAATCTCATCAAATCCTTCTTCACGAGCCGCTTTAGTCATACCTGGGTACATATCTGTGTACTCATGCGTTTCACCAGCGATAGCTGACTTTAAGTTATCAGAAGTAGCGCCGATTGGTAAACCCGTTGCTGGATCACCAGTCTCTTCTAAATACTCTAAGTGTCCGTGAGCGTGGCCAGTTTCGCCTTCTGCTGTTGAACGGAATACAGATGCAACGTCGTTGTATCCTTCTACGTCAGCTTTTGCTGCAAAGTATAGGTAGCGACGGTTTGCCTGTGATTCACCTGCAAAAGCATCTTTTAAGTTTTGCTCAGTTTTTGATCCTGCTAGAGACATAATTTTTCTCCTTTGTTATTTATGTTGATTCTAATAAAACTCCCACGAGTAAAAATAATACTATTGGGGATGCTGAATATAGGCGCATTGTAACGATAGGTCTAATTAAATAATTAGAACGCTTTGATGTATAAAAGCGATTGATTGTGCTAGTGCTAGTGCTACTTATTTAAAGCAGACGCTAAGGTGGGATATTTTAAGGTGATTGCTAAGATATTTAACATCTTGTCATTTTTAATACGGCGAGATTCTTTTAAGTAAGAAACCATGCCTTCACTTAATGCTTCTTCAGCTTCTTTCATAGAAATTTGTGGCGGGCGAGGTAGTTTCGCATAATCAGCAACCTGATTAAAATAATCAGTCATTGAGCTTGGGTTGCCATCGGTAATATTGATGATTTGATTGCTCTGCTCGCAATGCATCGCGGCTTTACAAGCTTGAGCTAAGTCATCCGCATGAATACGGTTTGTCCAGCCTGCTTCTTTACTATTCACAACCGCAAGCCCCTTTTTTAAGCGAGATAGCGGCAAACGGTCTTGTGCATAAATGCCAGGTACACGCAGAATCATATATTCTTTATTGTGTTGTTTAGCCCAACTTTGGAGTGATTGCTCTGCCGATAAACGACGATGAGCACGGTCTACTTTTGGACGGGGTGGCGTATTCTCATCAATCCACTCGCCTTTGCTGTCACCATAAACACCTGTGGTACTAATGAGTACAATGCGATTTGGTTGATCTGCAATAATTTTTAGAAAGTTTGCAAGGCGAGGATCGGTTTTACCTATTGAAGGTGGAGGCGCAAAGTAAAAAATGTATGTATCATTAAATTGGTTATTGGAAAAATGATACGGCTTATCAAGGTCTATTTGAGTTGCTTGAATATTTGCTTGTTCACAAGCGAGCTTTGATGCCTCACTTTGTACAATACCTTGTATATTGCCTTGAGTAGAAGCCCACCCCCCCTGTTTTTCGCTATTTTGTAGGGGGCTTTGATTATTGTATAAAGCCGATGCACGCTGACCAATATCGCCACAACCAATAATCCAAATGTTCATTGCTGTCTCTAACACTTATTATAAAACAACACTTAAAGTACGACTAAGTTATCGCGATGGATAATTTCAGCCTCACCCGCATAGCCTAAAATATTACTAATTTGATTACTGGGTGTTTTGTAGAGTTGGCAAACTTCGTTGCGAGAATAGTTGACAACACCGCGTGCGATAACTTCTCCATTGGTATTTTTGCAATCTACTACATCGCCACGGTCAAATTTTCCTTCCGATTTTTCAATACCAACAGGCAGTAAGCTTGTGCCATTTTTTTGGATGGCTAGGCTTGCACCTTGATCTAAGTAGAGTACGCCACACACCTGAACTTGCCCTGCAATCCATTGTTTGCGTGCCGTGATTTGTGTGTGCTCGGGCTTTAAAAGCGTACCAATTTCTTCGCCTTGAGCTAAGCGTTGCAATACTTTCTCTTCTCTGCCTGACGCGATCACTGTGGCGCAACCAGAATGCGCGGCACGTTTTGCCGCGGTCAATTTTGTGCCCATACCACCACTCCCTAAACTGGTGGAAATATCACCTACGAATTTGAGCAAATCAGCATTATTGGCGGAGTCTTCGCTAATGAGTTTTGCATCAGTATTATGGCGCGGGTCTTTATCAAACAGACCTTCTTGGTCGGTCAATATTACTAATAAATCTGCTTCAATAAGGTTAGCCGCAAGTGCCGCGAGCGTATCATTATCACCAAGGCGCATTTCTTCTAAGGCAACCGTATCGTTTTCATTAATAATGGGAAGTGCTTTAAATTTGAGTAAGGCGCGTAAGGTGTTGCGCGCATTGAGGTAGCGCTTGCGATTGCTAATATCATCATGCGTTAGCAATATTTGTGCGGCTTGAATACCGTGTTTTCTAAATTGATTCTCATAAGCTTCGATTAAACCGGTTTGCCCAATTGCGGCCGCGGCTTGTAGCTCGGCAAGTTCTGTTGGGCGTTTGCTCCAGCCCATTCTGCTCATGCCTTCGGCGACTGAACCTGATGAGACAAGGATTATTTCGATGCCTTGTTTGCGCAAGCCTGCAATTTGCTCGCTCCAATCTTTAATCGCGGCATAGTCTAGGCCTTTACCATCTTTGGTAAGCAATGCGCTACCGATTTTTATGACCCAGCGCTTCGCCTCTTTTGTATATTGCGCCCTACTCACTTGCCTTTTTTTCTTGCTGTTGTTTTTGTTCTTCTAAATAGACGGCATCGTCCATGCTACGCATAATTTCTTTGGTTAGCTCTTTGGCATTTAAACCTGTTGCTGCAGAAATCATAAACACTTTACCTTTCCAGTTAAGGCGTTTAACAATGTCATCACAATGTGCTTTTTGCTCATCTGCAGGTAGCAGGTCTATTTTATTTAATACTAACCAGCGCTCACGTTGACCTAGCTCATCACTAAATTTTTGTAGTTCTTTTTCGATGACTTTTACTGACTCTACAGGGTCTTCGGCTTCATCCATGGGTGCAACATCGACAAGATGCAATAACAAGCTTGTGCGCGATAAATGCTTGAGGAATTGAATACCTAAACCAGCACCTTCTGCCGCTCCTTCGATAATTCCTGGTATATCCGCAATAACAAAACTTTGGTACGAATCAACTTTAACAACGCCAAGATTAGGGTAAAGCGTTGTAAAAGGATAATTAGCAACTTTAGGGTGTGCAGAAGAAACGGTACTAATAAGGGTAGACTTACCTGCATTGGGTAAGCCGAGTAAGCCAACATCTGCAAGCACTTTCATTTCTAAACGAAGGGTGCGTGTCTCACCTTCTGAACCAGGTTTTGATTGACGAGGTGCACGATTGACTGAGCTTTTATAACGTAAGTTGCCTAAGCCGTGATAACCGCCTTGAACAACTTTTATCATTTCTTCGTCTTTGGTCAAATCACCAATCAGCTCGCCAGTCTCTTCAACATAAATCATTGTGCCGATAGGTACTTGCACGATCTTGTCTTCGCCCTTTGCACCTGTCATATTACGGCTGAAGCCATTTGCTCCGCGACCTGCTTCATAAAAGCGCACATGACGAAAATCAGCTAAGGTGTTTAAACCTTTATTGGCTTGTAAGAAAACACAGCCACCATCACCACCGTCGCCACCATCAGGCCCGCCGTATTCGATGTATTTTTCACGTCTAAAGCTGACACAGCCATTTCCGCCATCACCGGCTTTTACTGAGATTACAACTTCGTCTACAAATTTCATGGCTTTATATTATCACTAAAGGGGGGTGTATAAAAATACAGGCAATAAAAAAGCCCCGACTAAGCGGGGCTTTTTGGAATATGTTCTAAGGAAAGACTGATTAGTCGATTAGAATTAAGCGTAGAAAAAACTGTCGCTATTTTTCATGAAGTGAGACGTAATAGTCATTCTATTGCGCCGATCTTCGTGGAAAATATCGGCAGTTTTAGCAAGCTTAAAATAATTGGACTTGATCAGTGTTTCCTTAAATGAACGAGTAAGCTTATGCCGCTTGGATGCTTACATATTTACGGTTCTTAGGGCCTTTTACTTCAAAAACCACAACACCGTCAGCTTTTGCAAATAAAGTATGGTCTCTACCTAAACCTACGTTAGTACCGGCGTGGAATTTAGTGCCACGTTGACGAACTAGGATATTACCTGCAAGAACTTCTTGACCACCAAAGCGTTTAACACCAAGACGTTTTGATACTGAATCACGACCGTTTCGTGTACTACCCGCTGCTTTCTTATGTGCCATTTTAGTAACCTCTGTAACAGGTTATGAGTATTTAGTCCCTCACAACCATAATGTATTTGTTTAAGCCGCGAAATTCTACAAGCAGTTAGCTCTTTAGTCAAACCTTAAATTGCGTGTTAATCACTCTTTTTAAGGTAAAACCTTAACTTGCCGATATACTGTCCATATTAAGGTAAATAATCTTGACACTTACCGTGCATCTACCTAGCATTCGGCGTTCATTTAAAAGATTCGTTGCGCGTGGATTATAAAACAATACAAGCACTTGTAAGCTCAGATATGAAAGCCGTTGATGATTTAATTCAGCGCCGCCTTCAATCCGATGTTGTACTGGTCAACCAACTAAGTACTTATATTATTAATAGCGGTGGCAAAAGGCTAAGACCTATGCTTGCATTGTTGATGGCGCGCGCTTGTGGTTACCAGGGTGAGCAACACGTTGATATTGCTACAATTGTAGAATTTATTCATACCGCAACTTTATTGCATGATGATGTTGTTGATGAATCTGATATGCGCCGTGGCAAAGAAACAGCTAACAATGTTTGGGGTAATCAAGCCGCTGTATTGGTTGGTGACTTTCTTTATTCGCGCTCATTTGAAATGATGGTTGATGTGAATGAAATGCGCGTTATGCAAATTATGGCAAGCACAACAAACATTATTGCCGAAGGTGAAGTTCTCCAGCTTTTAAATGTGAATGATGCAGATACGGATGAAGCGCGTTATCTTGAAGTGATCTATTCAAAAACTGCTAAATTATTTGAAGCTGCTTGTCAGCTTGGTGCGGTACTTTCTGGTTTATCAACTAAAGAAGAAAAAGCAATTGCAGCATATGGAACACATTTAGGCACGGCATTTCAGTTGGTTGATGATATTTTAGATTACAGTGCTGATAGCGAAGCAATGGGCAAAAATGTGGGTGATGATTTAGCTGAAGGCAAGCCAACTTTGCCATTAATCTATGCTTTAAAAATATCAGAAGAAAATAATGAAGCAGAAGATGCAGCTTTAATTCGTCAAGCAATAGAAGAAGGTGGTTTAGAGCACATTGATGCAGTAATGCAGACTATTGAAAAGACGAAATCCCTTGAATATACCCAAAGTGTTGCAATAAAAGAGACAAAGTTAGCAATTACTAGTTTAGAATTTCTGCCTGACAGTGATTTTAAGACGGCATTGATCAATTTAGCAGATTTCTCGGTTGCCAGAACGGCTTAAAAGCGTTTTTGATATAGCCACCCCCCTGTTTTTCGATGATTTGTGTTTAAAAATAGCTCTAAATTCGTACAAATCATCGAAAAACAGGGGGGGTGGTTATATAAAATGTCCATTTAAATGCTAAAATAATCTGATTCTCCTTAACTAACCTTTATAACGAAGAGATTATAAAATGAAACTATCAACAGATATGGTTGGAACACTTTTATTTACCGCAGTCGCTACTGCGGCGTTTGTTTGGATGGCTCAACGCCCTGCAGTTGATGGAAATGCAATGATATTAGGAATGCCAATATCTGCGACAGCTGTGGAGGAGAAGACTGAGGAGAAAATACCAGAAGAAGCGATGCCTACAAGCACACCAACAACAGAAGGCTCAACACCTGTTGCTGAGCTAGAACCTACTCAAGCAGAAGAGCCAGCTACAATGCCAGCAGTAACTGCTGAACCAGCATCCGCAGAAATAGAAATTAAAACAGAAGAAATGCCAGCGGCTACTACATCTGAGCCAGAAGCATCTACACCAGAAAGTACAGAATCAACAACAAATTAGAGTCGTTATACTCTTCCCGCGCCAACAAATTTTCTTCGCCAATATTTATTAAGTTTCGCTATTGATACGCGCTTTCCTTTTCGGGGCGCGTGAATAAATTTACCATTCCCCATATATATACCTACGTGATTTACTCGTGCTTTGGTTCGGCGTGTATGAAAGAAGATTAAATCACCCGCCTGAATTTTCGAGAGAGAGATGCGTTTAGTGTGTTTATATTGTGCTGCAGCAGTGCGGGGAATAGAAATTTTGGCTAATTTAAAAGCGTACTGAATAAGACCGCTGCAATCAAAGCCTGTTCTCGGTGTCGTTCCACCCCAGCGATATTTTTTATGAATTTGTTTTTTTGCTACGGTTACTGCATGAAAACGAGCAGGAGTTGATTTCTTTTTTGCTTTAACCGCAATTTTGGATTTTTTAAGCGACGTATTTTTTATTAGTTGAGCATAAGCTTGTCGTATCTGTGTCGCACTAATACTATTTTTACTGGGATGGGCTCTTTGAGTGGCTGATACGGTATTAACGACGGCTAGTGAAAATAAGCAGATACCTGTTAAAAAAACTCTTTGTAAAGCATTCATGGGTTGCCCTGATTAACAAACATTTTAGCTGGATTTTTAGCTACTTCTTGTTTGTGACGGCAACATCATAGGCTAAGTTCATTTAGCCGACAAGTGATAGAAGAGAAGGAGCGTTACCCAATTAATTCATAATCATGCGTAACTGTAGCTGTTTTGCCTAGCATGATAGAAGCAGAACAATATTTTTCAGCCGACAGTTCAATTGCGCGAGCCACACGCTTATCTGATAAATCATTTCCAGAAATGACAAAATGAAGATGTATTTTAGTGAATACTTTAGGTTCTTCGTCTGCACGCTCAGCAGTGATTTCGACTTCACAATCTATTAAATCTTGTTTACTTTTTTTAAGCATAGAAACAACATCAAAAGAAGCACAGCCACCCAGCCCTAGCAAAAGCATTTCCATGGGGCGAACGCCTAAATTACGGCCGCCAAACTCAGGTGGGCCATCCATTACAATGGAGTGACCACTACCTGATTCGCCAACAAAGCTCATATTATCTAGCCATTTCACGCGTGTTTTCATGCTCTACCCTCTAGCTTGTTTTCAATTTCATCCATCAATAAGCCTGCAATATTGGCAGAATAAATTGTATCTAGCTCTCGTATGCAAGTTGGGCTGGTGACGTTAATTTCAGTTAAGTAATCACCAATCACATCTAGTCCAACAAACATTAAGCCCATTTCTTTTAGTGTTGGACCAACAATATTACAAATCTCAATTTCACGTTCGGTAAGGTCTACACCTTTGTAGCTTGCGCCTGCGGCTAAGTTGCCACGCCCTTCTCCTTCGGCAGGAATTCTGGCTAATCCATGTGGGAAAGGCTTGCCATTGATGAGTAATATGCGTTTATCACCTTGTTTAAATTCAGGTAAAAAACGTTGCGCCATAATTGTTTCAGTGCCATTTTTGGTGATAGCTTCTAAGATGACATTCTTATTGGTGTCGCCCTCACGAATTTGAAAAATCATAGCGCCACCCATGCCATCGAGTGGTTTTACGACAATGTGTTTAAGTTCTTCTTGAAAGGCTTTGATACGATCCATGTCGCGCGTGACTAGAGTCTCTGGCGAGCATTCAGGAAACCATGCGGTGGAGAGCTTCTCATTTGCTGAGCGTACACTGGCAGGCTTATTAACAACTAAACAGCCTTGCTTTTCGGCAAGTTCAAGTAAATAAGTTGAGTAGATATACTCCATATCAAACGGAGGATCCTTGCGCATTAAAACCGAAGATAGTTCATGCAAGGGGCGTGTTTGTGCATCGCCCAACTCAAACCAGTTCTCTGAATTATCTGTAACTGTTACAGGAAACATTTTAGCAAATACTGTACCGTTTTTTGCAAACAGATCAGATTGAAGAATATAAAAAAGGGAATGCCCTCTGCTTTGTGCTTCTAGCATCATTGCAAAAGTACTGTCTTTTTTAATGTTGATTGATTCGATAGGATCCATCACGACCCCTATACTAACTTGTGACATGGTTCACATTCTTAAGTGATAAAAGTGTGTATTGTACTAAAGGAAGCTCCGATTAACCTAGCTGATTTTTGGTAAGTCTAAATTATCAAGTTTGAGACATAAAAAAAGCGGACTATAAAAGTCCGCTCAAGGTTGCGAGAGAGTGTCGGAGAATGAGTAACTCGCTAGATATTACTTATTACAAAGTTGGTAATGCTAATCCCCTTTGATTAAGCCCAACATTGACACACTCGAATTTAAGTAGCATGGAAAGTGAATAGGTTCATTTTTATGTTAAAGTTTGGGTAAATATTTCTTTTTAAATTTTTTATATATAAGAAATGAACATTTTACCGAATAGCTACAACTAAAGAAATGGGAATGGAACCTAAAAATAACTTGTCTCAAACTGTGCTTGATAAAGCAAACCACGACACAGCTCTTCTGACAAGAATTGCGGATGGTGATCGCGAGGCTTTTTCAGATCTCTACCGAAGTTACCAACCGAGGTTGATAAAGTTTTGCAGTCGCATTTTAAAAAATGATGTTGCACTGGCAGCAGATATTGTTGATGAAGCGATGATTGAAGTTTGGAAATCGGCAGGAAGTTTTTCTGGCCGATCTCAACCATCAACATGGATTCATTCCATTGCAAGATACCGTTTAATCGGCTATTTGCGAAAGAATAAAGGACTATTACAAAGTGATGGTTCCGAATGGGAAAATTTTGAAGATGATGCATTATTGCCTGATGAAGCAATAATGGTTACTGAAAGAAATGAAAGAATAATAGAGTGCTTAAAAAAGTTAAGTATTAAACATCGAGAAATTGTAGAGCTTGTTTATTTTAAAGAATTATCAATAAAGCAAGCCGCAGCTATATTAGATATTTCAGAGAATACTGTTAAAACAAGGCTGTTTTATGCACGTACAAAGCTTAAAGAAATATTCGAAATACAAGGTGTAAACAAAAGTTGAATACAGCTAATGAACAAAGAACATAATGATAATGAGGTATTAATTAAGGCAATAGAGTTACTGCCTTGGTACGCCCTTGGTCTTTTAGGGCCTGAAGAAAAAGATTATATTGAGCAGATGCTTTTGGAGTATCCTGAGTTACAGGAGCACCTGAAAACAGAGCATGAAATGGCAAAAACACTCAAGGAAGAGCATGAGATTTTTAGCTTGTCAGCGATAGAAGGCAGAGAAAAGCGACTATCACGGTTATTAGAAAGAAGTGAATTTGAACCTGAAAATCATGAAAAGCAAGAGCCAATAAGTAGCAAGTTTATAAATATTTTTGCTAATCTCTTCTCAGGAGAAATGACCAAAACTCAATATATGGGTTTTGCAGCGGTTACTACTTTATCTATAGCCTTGCTATTTGCATTTACTATCCCTTTGCTCGAGCATAACAGCACTTTTTATCCTGCAGCTGTAGAATCAAATGATGCAAAACAAAATATTAATACAATACTTGTTGGGTTAAATGTTTCACCTAATGATCCTAGGTTACTCAAAATTTTAAAAAAATATCGTGTTATTACGACTGCCATATCAGGAAAGGAAGGCATGTATCGTTTGAACTTTTCTAAAAAACCGAACAAATCTGATTTAGATAAACTGCTTTTAACACTTTCAAAACAAAAAGAGTTGATTTGGTTTGTGGGAGAGGCATATTAAATACGTTCGCATATATTCCTTTTGGCTTGCTGTAATGGTAAGTCCATTTATCTTGAGTACAGCTAGTGCAGATAGAGCCTACTTTACGAAAGGTTGTGCAAAATATAATTTTGCATTGTCTTGTGTTTTTGGGATTAAAGTAGCACCGCCAGAAAGAACCAACTTTAAAAAGGATGAAGTTGTTTTGCTTTATCCTACGGACACTGTCGTCAATGTTAATGACATTGCTCGTAAGTACAACTTGAAAATGAAGAGCAAAATACTCTTATCTTCAGTGAAGACGGGAATGGTTGTAGCCGATACAAAAGGAAAGAACCCTCTTCATTTAAGTAAGGTAATAAATAAACAAGAAGAAGATGTATCGAGCGGAACAAATAATACTTTTAAAACGGCGACAGTCAGTTATAGAAAAGGTTATCCCATAGATGATATGGGAGTTAGAAAGGTACATGAGACTACAAAAGGGCTTGGCACAACAATTTGCATGATTGATACACCTGTTGATATTTATCACCCGACATTATCAGGAGCACTCATTGAAACCTTAGATCTTGTTAAATACGATCCAAACAATAATGATGCTATGTTGCACGGAACATCCGTTGCTGGTGTTCTTGTTAGCCAAAATAAATTTATAGGTGTGGCTCCTAAAGCTAAACTGTACGCCATTAGTGCTTTTAGCGGTACTAAGAATAAGCCATCTCAGTTAGAAGGTACATCATCAAATATTGCAAAAGCGATTGATAGCTGTATTCAACATGATGTCGATATTATTAATTTAAGTTTTACAGGTGGTCGTGATTCACTGGTTGAAAAACTCGTGAAAAAAGCAATTGAAAAAGGGATTACGGTTATAGCAGCAGGAGGAAATGGTGGGAATACAGGTAGTACAATTTATCCTGCACAAATACCTGGGGTTTTAGCCACAACGGCAGTTGGTGCTGATAATAAACTTTTTGATATGGCAGATAAGGGTACATACATTGATTATGCTGCACCTGGGGTGAATATATTAACCATTGCTCCTAAAGGTAAGTATAAAATTGCCACAGGTACGTCTTTTGCATCGGCTCATTTAAGTGGTATTGCCGCCCTTTTGCGCTCAAAAGGATATACGGATATTGATGCATTATTTTCTAAATCTGCAACTGATTTAGGAAAACCAGGCCGTGATCAGGAGTTTGGCGAGGGATTGGTTAGTGCTCGCAATGCATTAGCATTGTTTAAAACTATAAAATAATACTTATTTGTAATATTGTTGATTTAAAACAAGTAATGTAACTCCTTTTTCGTCTAGGATAATCATAAAAATTATAGATGAGGAATTATCATGTCAGACTTAATAATGAGCCAGACTGGTTTATGGACAGCCGTAACAATTGGATTTATTTTTATTGTAATGGGTTGGTTTATTTATAAGATGGTGAAGCTTTCTGCGCCAAAAAAATAAATAGTATTTTCAGTTTTCAATTAAAGCCCACCGACAAAGGTTAGCGATATAAATAAGTCTTTGTCAGTATTATTTAGTGAAGTTTAGGCTTGATTATGTAGCCAATCTTTAGGCTTGATAAAGTAGTCATATAAACGAGCTTCTTCGCTTCCTTTTTCTGGTTGCCAGTTGTAGCGCCACTTTACTAGAGGTGGCATCGACATCAAAATTGATTCTGTCCTACCGCCTGATTGCAGACCAAATAAAGTCCCTCGATCATATACTAGGTTATATTCAACATAGCGACCACGGCGATAAAGTTGAAAGTCTCGTTGTGCTTCAGTGTAAGCTAATCCTTTTCTGCGTGACATAATGGGTAGATAGGCTTTGGTGTAACTATCGCCAATACTTTTGAGAAATTCAAACGATTTTTCAAACCCCCACTCATTTAAATCATCAAAAAATAAGCCGCCAATACCTCTTTGCTCATCTCTATGTTTTAAATAGAAATAATCATCACACCATTTTTTGTATTTATTATAAATATTATCACCAAACGGGTGACAGGCTTCTTTCGCGGTTGAATGCCATTCGATGCAATCTTCGTCAAAGCCATAATAAGGCGTAAGATCATAACCGCCACCGAACCACCAAACTGGATCTTCACCTTCTTTTTCAGCAATAAAAAAACGAACATTAGCGTGAGAGGTTGGCACCATTGGGTTTTTAGGATGGATAACGAGTGATACACCCATTGCTTGAAACGTTCTACCCGCTAATTCAGGGCGCCCTGCAGTTGCGGAAGCAGGCATTTTACCGCCAAAAACATGGGAAAAATTTACCCCACCTTGCTCAATAACATCGCCATCAACCATTAAGCGGGTTCTACCACCACCAGTCATTGTTGGTTTTTTTGGGTCTACTTCACGTTGCCAATTATCTTCTTCAAAAACAGCACCGCCATCTTCTTCCGCTAGTTGTTCACAGATTGAATCTTGCAGGCTCATCAAATAATTTTTTACAGCCGTGATATCAGGGTTAGACATAATGAGAACCAAAATAAGTTTAATTAGGATATTTATTAATGTGGTAGAAGTTTAATACAAACAGCCAAGAGATTCTTTTACTTTTATTTTCAAGACTGCACTAGAATAGAGTGAACTTGAACTAGAAGCGCATATAAATGAATGGAATATTTGTAACAGGCACTGATACCAATATTGGTAAAACGTGGGTAGGGCAAAACCTGCTTCCAATTCTTCTAAAAAAGAAAATCAATATTATTCCACGTAAGCCAGTTGAGTCTGGCTGGAAAGTTAATGAAGTTGAAAGTAGTGATGCATGGCTCTTAGCAGAAGCTACTGGCCAAATAGATAACCTCGAAACCATTTGCCCTAATCATTTTAGCCGTCCACTTTCGCCTGTTCGAGCAGCTGAGTTTGAAGGTAAAAAACTACTTATATCAGAAGTAGCAGATCAGTGTTTAAAAGATGTCACAGAGAGCGATTTTTTGTATGTTGAAGGTGCTGGTGGTTTTTATTCGCCTTTATGTATGGATGGTTTAAATGCAGATTTAGCCTATGCCTTAAATTTACCAATCTTATTGGTTGCTGAAAATAGACTGGGCTGCCTCAACCAAATATTGCTCAATGTTGAAGTTATTGAAAAACGAGGATTAACGTTAAAAGCGGTTGTTCTCAATACTACATCTGCAGATCAAACTGTTAATGAAATGGATAATCTAGAAGACATTAAAAGCTTGATAAAACATCCGATAGTTGCACTCCAGCATAATCAAAAATCGATAGATGTATTTGAGCAATTAGCATCACTTATTTATTCAGAAAAAAGTGAGTAGTTTATGGATCACTTAGATATTTTAACCCCATTTTACTTATTGATCATTTTGGGTTGCTGCAATGGATAGGTTTTTTATCGCCAAGCTTAAAAGGACCAACATTGACATCAATGTTTCAAGGAACAGTCAGGAACAATACAGCGGTCTTATTAGTTATTGCAGCATGGCTAGTACCTGATAAGGGGATAGCAATTATGGCAGTTATTATGTTAATAATGATTCCTACTGTAACTTAATGTCCATTTTTGTACTGCTAAAATATGGAGAGGAAGCCGGTAGTAAACAAGTCTTTTTTGGTCGAGGAATTTTTTCAAATCCTTTAATAATCGCCTGTATATTAGGGTTATTTTTCAATTTATTAGGCGTAGAGTTACCTAAAAGCTTGCTAGGTATGCAGATTTTTTAGGTAGAAGTGCCCTGCCATTTGCACTACTTGCTGTGGGGGCTAGCTTAAAATTTGACTCGATTTTTAATAGTAAGATCGCTATTGCTTTGTCTAGTATCTCAAGACTAATTTTTATTCCATCAGTATGTTGGTTGCTTTGTTTGTGGCTAAGAATTGATGCTGATCTTGCTAAGATTGCTATTATATTTTGTGCAATGCCAACAGCTGTAGCGGCCGTTACATTGCCGATCTTTCTTATTGTTGTTCAGCACTATTAAAGTATGAGGTTTTTCAGCTATTTATTATAACCACCCCTCTTATATGGTCTCCTCCATTTTTGCAAAATAATAATCAACATTTCTGACAGGGATAGATTTGCTTCCATATATTCGGCTTCTCGTTGGGATATTCCTAATATCCCGAGCCTTGATGAAGTCTGCACAACCAGTCCTTAACAGTTTTACGGATTATTACATCCATAGGGGGGTACAGGTTCTCTGGCTGTCGGTCTTACCTATTTGGTCATCAGTTGTTTATTATCTCTCGCAAAATCGTGGTAGGTACTTCTTTTCTACTTCATATTCTAAAACTTAAATTGTTAATGAGTGTAATTTGTTTGGTAAGGTTTCCTGCTAACGGTGACTGCCCATGCAATCCTTGCTAGCTTATTAGCGAGTGCAACGGTCGCTTTGTTTCGGCCACGTTTTTCAACTAATCGAGTCACCCAAACACTCAGCGCATCATCCTTTTTATGCGCATGAAACAACGGATCTTGCCCCATTGATGAGCATCTTGCGAAGGTACTTATCTCCGCGTTTACTGATACCTTGCAAAACTGTCTTTCCTCCTGTGCTATGCTGCCTTGGCACTACACCAACTGAGGCGGATGCGTCTCGTGATTTGGCAAAGGCTTTTCCATCACCAATCACGCTGTAGTAACTACTCGATACAAGATCACCAAACCCTGGGATACTTTGAAGTAATTCTATTTCTTTGTGTGCCTCTGAAGATTCATTAATCAGCTTATTGAAGTCTTTGACTAAATCATCAAGCTGGCAAAATTGGTTGTACTTTAATCCCAAAGCATCTCTAAATGTATGGGGCAATCCATTTTCCGCATCTTCTAGTACCGCTGGCAGTCCTTTTCTAACAGAGCTTATCCTTTGATTAAAAATAATGCCAAACTCGGACAATAAACCTCGTATTTGGTTGCTGAGCGATGTCCGATCATTAACCGTTCTTTCTCTTAGACGATGCAGGGCTTGAATACCTTGCTGCTCTATCGTCTTTGGCGTTACTTCTCGTAACTCTGGTACACGAGAAGCTTCTGCTATGGCTAATGCATCGTTGTAGTCGTTCTTGTTTCCTCTTAGGTGGGCTTTTACATATTGAGCGGGAAGAAGCTTTACTCTGTGCCCTTGCTTGGTTAGTTCTCTTTGCCAGTAAAAGGCGCTACCACATCCTTCTATCGCTATTGTACAAGGAGGAAGGTTGGCAAAGTAAGCAAGAACCTGTCCCCTCCTGAGCTTCTTTTTTTGAATCTGTTTCCCGTTCTTATCTAAGCCTACTAGGTGAAAAATAGTTTTTGCTATGTCTAGTCCAATGGTATTAATATTCATGGTGGTCTCCTTTTCTGTTAATTGAAATATCTAATCTCAATTATGACACTTTGATGCCGAATTAAAGAGGAGGAGACCATCTCATCAGTTTTTCGATGTTTTGTATCTGTAAAAGGGGCTGCAAATAAAGCTTCAGAAATTATCAGAATAAATAATTGGGCGCTTTAGCATACAAATCATCGAAAAACAGGGGGGGTGGTATTATAAAAACAGGTTAAATGTTACGTTTTACTCTTTTTTGAGTGTTTCTTTGATCTTTTCTTACGTTTTTTTAACTTTTTTGGGGAGAGTGACCTCACTGAGGTTACTTGAGATAGCATTTTAATGACACCCATGTGGCGGAGGTGCCGCGCAAGCCCGAGTGCTGTTTTTCCATCTGAATTCCGAATATTAGGATCAACACCTAGCTGAATGAAATATTGAACGAGTTTCCAATGCCCATATCTGGCGGATACATGTAGTGGTGTCCAGTTTTTATCTGTCTTTGTATTTGGGTTGAGACCATATTTAACAAGTACTTTTGCAACATCACTCAGACCACGTGCACTAGCAATATGAAGAAGTGTTACGCCTTGTGTGCCTTTTTCTTTTATATCGGCGCCATTCTCTAATAATTTAATAACCATAGATGCCCAGCCACGAGACACCGCAATACCTAAAGGTGTTTCACCTTTATAATTTTTATAGGTAGGCTTTATTTTTGCTCTTAGTAACTGATCTACCCTCGCGATTTGACCAGCTTTCATAGCATGAAATAATTCTTTTTCTAATTCAGGGTTATCTTGATATGTTTTTTTGGTTTTTTTTGTAGGTTTATCAGATTCTTTTTCTGAGGATTTGTTTCGTTTGTGAGTACGAGCGCTTAGTGATAATAAAACTTCATTCGGAATGGGGTTTCCAGCAGCATCGAGAAAAACATTTTGCTGTTTGGATTTTGCTTGTAAGCTTAAAGTTAAGAAGAGCGATATTAAGAATATAGCAGCTTTAAAAGGTACACTTTTAAGTAAGTTTTTACTATTAAACATGCTCGTTCCCTGAGTCTTTTTATAACTTGGTAATACATTCTAACAGATTAATAAATAAATACATTTAGTTGCTGTATAATTTTAAAAATCCCTAAATTTTAGATTACAGGCTTGCACCTATGAAACGAGCAGAACAACTACAAGAATTATCACGAGAGCATCATGGCTCTTTGGTCATGGCTAAAAATATTATAGACGTGGTAGAAAATGGAACAGATGCTGACTTACAAAAAGCAATAGAGATGGTGACTAAATACTATGATGATGAGTTGGAAGTACATTTTCAGCATGAGGAACATACAATATTTGCCCCTATTTTTAAACAACATCAAGAATATATAGAAATATCTAAAGTGCTATTAAAAGAGCATGGATATATGCGCTTATTAATTCCAAAGCTTAAAATAGAAACAGCACGAGAAGACTTAGCAAATTTTGCAGTGGTATTAAAGAATCATACCAGGGTAGAAGAAAGAGAGCTTTTTCCAGTTATTGAAAAGTCATTTACAGATGAGCAGTTGGATGCTGTTTTGAACTTTGTGCCAATTAATAGCTAATTGTCTTTGCATAAGAAAATGTTCTCATAAAAACAATGGTTTCCTTAGATTGATTTTTCTTAATCAAACAAGGTGCTACAGAGTTAGCACCTTGTTGTTTTAGGCGCTATTTTTGATATTTTACAACAGGGCGCTTTTCAGCAATCCAGCCTGTAATACCTCGTGATACATTCATCACAT
>JALSLX010000062.1 GCA_026988095.1 Thiotrichaceae bacterium | reverse complement strand
ACCTTGAGATAGCATTTAATGGTGAGACGGCTAATCCGCGTGTTTATTTATCTCGTGAAGTGGCTAGTAACGAGTGATGCTAAACGACGAGTGATATTAATTGTTTCAAAGATGCCTATCGCCGTGCCCTTTGACTCCGCTCAGGGTATAGTTTAGTGAAGTCCTTTGAACAGAGTTGAAGGTTGTGGGGTATGTGCTGTTTTGGGTGATTGATAATTTAAATTTACTGATGTTTGCTTGCCGTTAGTTTTAACTTTTTTATGAGTGTTTTATTATTTCTTAGTAATTTTAGCTCTGCAATTTCATCAGGCTTTTTATCTAAGCCCCATACTTTTACATCGGTGGAGTATTTGATTTTTTGTCCGTCTATTTCAATAATTACATCTCCTTTCAAAACCCCCGCTTTTAATGCTGCACTGTGAGCTGTAACTGACTTAACCAGAACACCTTTCTTGCTATCTGCCATAACAATACCCATAAGCCCTGTCGGAGGTAGTTTGGTTTCAGAAGAGAAGAGCAGATAATCCCCTTGTTTAGGCGAGGGTACTTTATGAATATTATTGAGCACAACGGCAGAGTGTGAGTGAATTTTTTGGTCTAATCTGTTTGGTATTCCGCTACGATTTATTACGTGTCCTCCACCTGCTAAAATTATCATTCGTGTTGCAGGATGCTTATTAAGGTATTTTGAGGCAGAGAATGCCATGCCTTCATCCCATGCAAGTTGTGCATCAAGAAATTTTTCAATGCCTTTGCTGCTTGTGCGCGAATGCTTGCTAAATATATTTGTCACGCGCTTTATATAGTCAGCATCAGAACGATCAATAATTTTAGGGAGTTGCTGGCGTTCTGTTTTATTAAGCCCCTTGATGCCAACCTTGGTGATTTTCTTCGTGAGCTCTTTGGGGATATTTAAAGCAAGCAAAGGAATATTATTAGCTTTGGCGTAAGTGAAAATAGGGCGATACAGGCGAAAGTCGTATCTCCAACGTTCATACCATTCTACGCCTTGTAGCATTTCACGTTCGCTAATATGCCCTGCGATATAATCATCAAGATAAGACTGGTATGGTTGTTGAACCATCTCTAGGCCGATGCGTGTGTCTTTTCCCCAGTGCTTATAGAGGATTTTGATAATAGCAAGTTGGTTTAAGTGGTCGCTATATTGGTCATGTTGCTCCCCTACAAAAACAACACGATATTTTGCGAGTTGAGGTGTGATGCTTGCCAGTGTTTGCACTGCTTTGAGGTTGAGCGCAGAGGTCGTATGACGAGCCTTTTCTTGTTGTTGATAGTTTTTTGGCGTACTAACTTTGTTGGTAGAGCAGCCTGCAATACTGGTTAGTAAAGCAAAGAGGGTAAATAGTTTTATTGGGTTATTTTGAATAATCATATTTATCGTACAAAGCTTTTATTACTTATTACGTCTTGAGATAGAGATTTAAGGTCTACAGCTTATTCTAACAATCTGAGGGAAGTCACCTTCTTCAAACTTATCTTTTTCTTTTACGCTTACTTTGCAGGTATCTTTCAAGTTATTGCCGATAAGAATATGTTCGGTATTTTCATAATATAAAATAGCCGCAGCTGTTGGGTCTTCATGAGAAAGAGCAATTTCGCTATTAGATGTAAGGGTTGCAGGTGATTTAAGCTCTAAAGTGAAATTGAGTTGTAAAACATCAAACTCGCCTTCTTCTCCTTTAGATGTGATTTTATTGAGTTTTATATTGTTGGCTTTTTGTGTGTCGAGAACTAAGCTATTTAATTTTATTTGGGTAAAGTAACCAAGTTTTCCTAAATCTCTAATCAGAGTTCTTCCTAGTTTATCAAGATCTTTCTCATCCTGAAGCATTACCTTGCTGACCTCCCCGTCATAGAGAAAAGTGACGTTGAGTGCTTCTAGTTGTTTTTTATCATTTGTTTCTAAAGCACTGCTCACTTGCATTTCATAGTGGTATGAATGAGAGAATGCCTGCGTGCTAAAAAAGGCCATCGCTAGTAATAAGGTGTTTAAAAATAGTGATTTTTTCATGTTTGTAATTATCGTCCTGCAATCATCAAAGTTAATACAAATAGTGAGCTGGTAGCTATCCATGAGCCAGCAACACGCAAAATAATGCCTTTCCAATAACGGTTTAAATAGTAGGCAGGCAAAGCTAATACAATGATTCCTAAAATAAGAGTAATCGCTGCGCCAATCCGCCAACTGTAAAGACTATTAGTGCCAAGCCCCGGAATCATTATCGGGCTAGAATCCAAGCCTAAAACTATTCCGCTAAGAATGAGTAAATTTAGAATAATTAGCAAAGGTAGTTTTAGGCGTAAAACTAATAATAGTCCGCAGATTAGAGCGAGGGTTAGTAGAATAAGTTCAGTGTTCCAGCTAATTAAAGAATAGTGGTTTAATAAAAAGCCTGTAGCCACTGAGAGGCTGGTAAGTAAGGTGGTTTTTAACTGCCCTTGTTGCCCTAGTAAAAATGCTAGCCCTAAAATAAGCAAAAGGTGGGACGGCGTTTGTAGTGAGTGTAAAAGTCCTTGCTGAAACCATGTTTGGGTAAACCACGAAAACATAATTAATCTCAAAAAAAAATGTGGGCTTATTCTACCTGATTACTTGACTGTACAAGAAAAATTTCTTACCGTGCGAAGCATGAAATCACCTCAACAAGCTCTTTTATTATTAGTTGCCATTTTTTGGTTCTCTCCTCTGTATGCTCATACCGATGTTGCTTCTTTGCAAGGAGGTTTTATCAGTGGTTTTATGCATCCCATTTTAGGCTTGGATCATGTTGTTGCAATGGTGGCAGTTGGCTTATGGGGGGCATTCTTAGGAAAGCCTGCTATTTGGGTGTTGCCTATAGTGTTTCCACTAGTAATGGCATTTGGTGGCGCGTTAGGTGTTGCTGGTGTTGAGATTCCTTATATCGAAACAGGTATTGCACTATCGGGTATTGTGATTGGTTTAGCCGTATTGTTTATGATTCGCCCTCCTATTTGGATTGCGGCTATTATCGTGGGCACATTTGCCATTTTTCATGGGCATGCACATGGAACAGAGTTACCGAACTCGGCTAATCCACTGATTTTTAGTATTGGTTTTGTTACGGGGACTGGTTTACTGCATCTTGCAGGTATAGCAATGGGTGAATTAACACGTTGGACATGGGGTACGGCGGTCGTGAGAGCTTCTGGTGCTGTGATTGCATTGATTGGTTTGGGTTTTTTGTTGGGTTATATGTAAAAGCTCCATTTTTTC
>JALSLX010000061.1 GCA_026988095.1 Thiotrichaceae bacterium | reverse complement strand
ATGCTCTTAAAACTTTATTTTTCAATTAAATTAATAACTAATACTAAAAACCTATGCTGATATATCCTGAAATAGACCCCATTCTAATCCATTTTACTGAAACCACAGGCGTTCGCTGGTATGGCTTGATGTACGTGGTTGGTTTTTTATCTTTCCTCTTTTTAGGAAAAATGCGCGCGCGCAGACCCAATAGCCCCGTAAAACCAGAGCAAGTCGATGATATGATGTTTTACGGTGCTATCGGCGTTATTGCGGGGGGCAGAATTGGTGAAATGTTCTTCTACCAATTCCCACAATTGATGGCCGACCCACTGAAGCTTTTCCGTTTATGGGAGCCTGGTATGAGCTTTCACGGTGGGCTAATCGGCGTTTCAATCGCCATGTTTTTACTGGCACGAAAGTGGAAAATCACACCTTTAAAGCTCGGTGACTTCATTGCACCTTTAGTACCTATCGGACTAGGTGCAGGACGTATGGGTAATTTCATTAACGGTGAACTTTGGGGTAGGCCCACAGACGTATCATGGGGCATGGTATTTGGACACGTTGATGATTTACCACGCCATCCTTCACAACTTTATGAAGTATTAGGTGAAGGTATATTATTATTTTTATTGGTCTGGATATTTTCAAAGAAACCACGTCCCACAGGAGCTATAACTGGGTTATTCTTATTAGGTTACGGCATTGCACGTTCAACGGTTGAGTTTTTCCGTGTACCCGACAATAGTAACTACTTGGGCATAGACTGGCTTACCGAAGGACAATTATTATCATTACCAATGATAATAATTGGACTAGGCTTACTTATTTGGGCGTATCGAAACAAGGCTATCGCGGTATGAAACAATATTTAGACCTCATGCGCCATGTACACGAAAATGGCACAGTAAAAACAGACAGAACTGGCACAGGTACAAAATCTGTCTTTGGTTATCAAAGTCGTTTTGATTTATCTAAAGGCTTCCCGCTTGTTACCACAAAAAAATGTCATCTACGTTCAATAATTCATGAATTACTTTGGTTTCTACAAGGCGACACCAATATCGCTTACTTAAAAGAAAACGGTGTGAGAATATGGGATGAATGGGCTGATGAAGACGGTAATCTTGGCCCAGTCTACGGTTCACAGTGGCGCTCATGGCCAACACCAGATGGCAAGCACATTGACCAAATCTCGCAGATTATTGACCAAATCAAAAATACACCTGATTCGCGCAGAATTATTGTCAGTGCTTGGAATGTAGCCGATGTAGAAAACATGGCGCTACCGCCCTGCCATGCATTTTTTCAATTTTATGTTGCTGATGGGAAGCTCTCCTGCCAACTCTATCAGCGCAGTGCCGATATATTCTTGGGCGTACCCTTCAATATAGCATCCTACGCCCTTCTCACGATGATGGTCGCACAAGTCACTGGCTTAGAAGCAGGTGATTTTGTACACACACTGGGCGACGCTCACTTGTATTCAAATCATTTAGAGCAAACTGAATTGCAACTCAGCCGTAAGCCACTCACATTACCTACAATGAAGATAAACCCTGATGTAAAAAGTATCTTCGACTTTAGCTTCGAAGACTTTGAGCTAGAAGGCTACGAAGCACATCCACATATCAAAGGTGTTGTTGCTGTTTAAGGTGAACCTGATTAACAAAACAGCATTTTAAAAACCTACAACCTTCAATTGTGCCAGCCCTTCCACTTTTACTCGCTTTACTCACTCTAATTACTAAGTTTTTGTCTCACTAACGCTCAGCTCGGTGTTTTGTACGAAATAAAGCACTGAAATTCATACAAATCATCGAAAAACAGGGGGGGTGGGTTAAATAAAACGCCTTTTTTTACTGAAAAGGCACTTATTTTGATTAGCTTTAGCCATTAAAATGGAGTAACATCGCTCGAAATTGACGCGAATTGTTTACATCTTCGTTAAAAACATAGAAAAACAATAAAAGTAACAACAAAGTGATCTAGGGTAATAAAAATGGCTAAATTACTACTGCTAAATGGACCAAATCTTAACTTGTTAGGTACTCGTGAACCTGAAATATATGGTTCTGACACTTTAGATAGTATTTTTGAGCGCCTTCAATCACAAGCGGACTCGCACCAAATCTCACAGTTTCAAAGTAATTCAGAGTCTGACCTCGTCGATAAAATCCACCAAGCCTCACAAGATAATGTTGATTTCATCCTCATTAATCCTGCGGCGTTTACACATACCAGCATTGCAATTCGTGATGCATTACTTGGGACTAACATCCCTTTTATTGAAATACATCTTTCCAATGTTCACAAACGTGAAAAATTTCGCCAGCATTCCTATTTTTCGGACATTGCGATCGGCACAATTGTTGGCTTAGGCGCTCAAGGTTATGAGTTAGCTTTACAAGCCGCATTGCACCAATTGGAAGAGTAAACCATCTAAATGAGAGTTTAAAATCATGGACGTTAGAAAAATCAAAAAACTAATTGAGCTTATTGAAAAAAGCGATATTGCCGAGCTAGAGATTGTTGAAGGCGAAGAGTCGGTACGTATCTCACGCAACTCCCCTGCCCCTATGATGATTGCAGCTCCCGCTGCACCTATGGCAGTAGCTACTCCCGCAACAGCGCCTCAAGCAGGCTATACTCCTCCACCAGCACCCACTGTTGCAGAAGCGCCTATCGGTGAGACAATTGATTCGCCAATGGTCGGTACATTCTACGAGGCTGCATCACCAACCTCTTCACCTTTTGTTAAGGTTGGCGATAGCATCAAAGTTGGCGATACTTTATGTATTATCGAAGCTATGAAAATGCTTAACCAAATCGAATCAGAAAAATCTGGCGTGATTAAAGAAGTTTTGGTTGATAACGAGCAACCTGTCGAGTTTGGTCAACCACTCTTTGTTATTGAGTGATCTACACAGACCTTATAAAGCTTGATGGAGAGACCCAATGATTAAAAAATTACTGATCGCCAACCGTGGCGAAATTGCTCTACGTATTTTACGCGCTTGTCGTGAAATGGGCATAAAAACCGTAGCCGTACATTCAACCGCTGACCGTGATTTAAAGCACGTAAGACTTGCCGATGAATCTGTTTGTATTGGCCCACCCTCATCGTTACATAGTTACCTGAATATTCCTGCGATTATCAGCGCGGCTGAAGTAACAGATGCCGATGCTATACACCCAGGTTATGGTTTCTTATCTGAAAATGCTGATTTTGCCGAGCGTGTAGAATCTAGCGGATTCATTTTTGTCGGCCCAACAGCGGATACTAT
>JALSLX010000060.1 GCA_026988095.1 Thiotrichaceae bacterium | reverse complement strand
GGTATTCACCAGAATGACGGGAGGCTTATGTATGACTTTATGAGAGCAATTCACTAAAAGGGGTGAATTCAATTAGATCCCCCGCTTTTAGTGTCATTCCAGCAGGTATAAGTGCCAAGCCACTTGCCCAACTCGTAGACGTTAATACGCCAGAGCTTTGATTGGGGAATAATTCAAGTTTGCCATTTTTATAGCGCACCCTGACATACTCATTGCGCGTACCTGCTTTATTCCA
The DNA here is from genome assembly GCA_026988095.1 of Thiotrichaceae bacterium. Classification (GTDB taxonomy): domain Bacteria; phylum Pseudomonadota; class Gammaproteobacteria; order Thiotrichales; family Thiotrichaceae; genus Cocleimonas. The sequence goes on along the minus strand of JALSLX010000060.1, from coordinate 3,048 downwards.
GTCAAAATCAGCCGCTATATTGAAGCTATTGGTTTTAATTTCATTAGCGCCTTGGCTTTGTAAAATAAATGGGCGCGCAAAAATACAAAAAGTTGCAAAAACAGACACAGGGTTTCCTGGCATCCCTAAAAATGGAGTGTTTCCTATTTTACCAAAAGCCAGTGGTTTGCCTGGTTTAACATTAATATTCCAAAGATCAAGTTGCCCAATTTCTTCAAGCGCAATACGAATGTAATCCTCTTCACCTACGGAAACTCCTCCGCTAGTCATTACTAAGTCAGAGGCTTTAGCGGCTTCTTGCATGGCTGTTATCGTTGAATCTAAATCATCGGTAACATTACCGAAATCAATTACTTCACAGTTTAATGATTCAAGCAGTCCATGCAGGGTGTATCTATTTGAATTGTAAATTTGACCGGGGTTGAGTGTTTCGCCTGGTTGTTTTAATTCGTCACCAGTGAAGAAAATACCTACACGCAACTTTTTGTAAACGGGTATAGAGCTAATACCAACGGAAGCTGCTAAGCCAATATCTTGAGGTTTGAGCTTAGTACCTGCTTTAAGAATAATATCACCACTGCAAATATCTTCACCTGCTCTGCGGATATTGTTCCCTGATAATACTGTTGCTGATATTTGTACGTTTCCAGCTGTTTCTTTGCAGACTTCCTGCATCACCACTGCATCTGCGCCTTTTGGAATCGGCGCACCTGTAAATATGCGAGCTGCTGTTTGTATTTTTAATGTTTCTCCCATTGTTCCTGCAGGTATACGTTGGCTTACAGGGAGAATAGTTCCTTCTTCAATTAGGTCTTCGCTTCTAATTGCGTATCCATCCATTGCGCTATTATCAGCAGGCGGTACATTGATGGTTGAGAGTAGGTTTTTTGCTAATATGCGCCCACGAGATTCTTTAAGTGGTAAATTTTCTGAATCAGTGACTTTTATTGCATTGTTGATAAGTAGCGCCAGTGCATCATCAATTGGCATGAGGGTTTGATTGGTATCGCAGCTGATATTTTTTATATTAGGCGAGTTTTCTTTATGTGATGCCATGCTACTTCTCCAAAAATCGTGGCATCATTTCAACAAGATTACAGGGTTTTACGCGAGAATCGAGTTGATGGGAGATAATGCCATCCCAGCCGTCTTTGCAGGCACCAGGTGAACCTGGTAGTGAGAAAATGACAGTACCATTGGCAAGCCCTGCAATAGCGCGTGATTGTATGGTGGATGTTTTGATTAAATCGTATGATAATTTACGAAAAATCTCACCAAACCCTTCTATTTCTTTATCGTATAAAGGTTTCATTGCCTCGGGGGTTACATCTCTACCTGTTAAGCCTGTTCCTCCTGTAGTGATAACGGCATGAACATCAGGGTCAGCAATCCAGTTAGAAACAGCAGCACGCATTTGGTAAATATCATCGGGGACGATTTTTTTTTCAACAAGATTGTGATTTGCTTCAATAAGTCTATCAACCAAAACCTTGCCAGATTTATCGTCAGCATGGGTGCGTGAATCAGAGACCACCATGACAGCAATATTGAGTGGTATGAATGCAACTTTTTCTGGTGTGTGTGTCATGGGAAAATCCTTATTTAATACTTTGGTAATATTCAATGATAATAATCTTAAGTGAAGATGTGCGCAATGACACTGATAGATCAAGCATAACTATCGAGTATAGAAAAAACTGTAGCTTTTGTGCTACACTGTTTGATAAAGATCAAATAATTATCAAGGAGAGGGTATGAGTATGAAAAAACAATTAGCAGTAGCATTGAGTATTGCTGTTACAGGGGTCGTAAGTGCGGCTAATATCGAGCGTACATCACAATCGGTAGGAATACTGTTTGAGGTAGGGCGCTATGCTGAATTCTCAATCGGTAGTGCAAGCCCCAGTGTTTCTGGCGTGGCTGTGGCTGGTACTCCAGGGGTGTCTAGTGGAAATATGGCATCTGACTATTCGTCTGTATCACTGGGTTATAAGCAAAGTATTGGTAATAACTTTGATGTAGCGTTAATTATAGATGAGCCAGTAGGTGCTAACGTTAAATACCCGGGAGGAAATGGATATTTAATTGGTGGCTCTACCGCAACTTTGGATTCAACAGCCATCACGGGTCTTATAAAATATAAGTACCCAAATAATGTAAGTGTTTACGGTGGTATTCGCTCACAATCTTTAGGTGGAAAGGTTCATCTTGAGCAATTAGGTTCTCCTAGTTATGATCTTACCGTGGGGCAGAAACATGAACTTGGCTATGTTGCAGGTTTTGCCTATGAGAAGCCGGAAATAGCACTACGTGCTGCTTTAACTTATAATTCTGAGATTAAACATGATTTTGGCGATGTGCTAGAGCAAGGTGGGGCAAGCTTGCCTTTTTCAAGTACTATACCGCAGTCAGTGAATTTAGAGTTTCAATCAGGTGTAGCGAAAGATACTTTAGTTTTTGGTTCAATTCGTTGGGTTGAATGGTCTAAGTTTAATATAGCTCCATACGGATATGGGCTTGCTACAGGTGGTTCTTCATTAGTTGACTATGGAAATGATAGTACTGCTTATAATATAGGAGTAGGTCGTAAATTAAATGATAAATGGTCAGCAGCGGTTTCTTTAGGTTATGAACCTTCAACAGCTGGAACTTGTAATCGAACTCCACCTGCTACAGGTTGTACGGGTAACTTAGGTCCAACAGATGGTTCTAAATCAATCGGTATAGGTGTTTCTTACAAGATGAAGAAAGCAAAAATAACAGCCGGTGTACGCTATGTTAAAGTAGGTGATGCACAAACTTCTTTTGCTGATTTTAAAGATAATAGCGCTGTAGGTTTTGGTGTTAAAGTTGGTTACAACTTCTAATAACAGAATCTCAAATTATTTTTAGTTTAAATAGGCTTCTTTTTAGGAGCCTATTTTTTTGACTAAGTAAAATGGATAAACTCCAGATAATAAAAAAGCCCTGTAATGAGTAATCACTACAGGGCTTTATTATATATGGTGCCGCAACCAAGAGTCGAACTCGGGACCTACTGATTACAAG
>JALSLX010000059.1 GCA_026988095.1 Thiotrichaceae bacterium | reverse complement strand
ATATTATTATTTAGTTTTCTCATTTGTCTCATTAAATTTAGCTCTCATTGTAGGATTACCATGCGTTAACTTTTTAATCGTTAAATCATCAGCCTTATTATTTGCTAAGCGTAGGTTATTTTCAGATGATAGTAGAGCTTCTTTCGTTTTTTGAAGGTGGCTTATTGTTTTATCAATTTCATCAATAGCTGTGTTAAATTTACGACTGGCTAAATCATAGTTATAGGCAAAGCCTTCTTTAAAGGCATTAACCTTTTCTTCAAACTTTGTTATATCTATATTTTGATTTCTCATTAAGTTTAATTCTGCTTTGTATTCCATAGAATTCATTGCTGCATTTCTAAGCAATGTAATTATTGTGATAAAGAACTGGGGTCGCACGACATACATTTTTTCATATCGATGAGAAACATCTACGATACCGGTATTATAAAATTCATTATCCGACTCTAAAAGAGACACTAAAACTGCATATTCACAGCCTTTATCTTTTCTATCCTTATCGAGTTTTGCAAAAAAATCTTCATTCTTCTTTTTAGTGGCCGTTTCATCATTTTCATTTTTCATTTCAAACATAATTGAAATGATTTCATTGCCTTCTTCATCTGTTTCTTTATAAATAAAGTCGCCTTTACTGCCTCCTTTTGCATCATTATCTTTTTCAAAATGCGCGTGCTGGAAACCTGTAGCTCGAAGTTTGTTAAACTCGACCTCACAATGTTGTTCTAGTGTTTCACCCACCATTTTTGTTGAAAGTTTCTGCTTAAAATCTTTTAAACGATCGATTTCCTCATCTTTCAATTTTATGATTTCATTTTTTACTATGAGTTTATTGGCAAATTCTTCTTTAATTTGATGCGCAAGTGATTCTTTTTCTATTTCTTTTATTTTCAAGTCATTAGCAAGATCATTACGCTCTTTTTCAATATCTTGAATCGCTTCCGCTACTTCAAGATTTTTCTTAGTTTCTGCATGCTGAATTTTAGAATTCATTCGAGCAATTTCAATATCTTTCTGCGCTAATTCTTTCGCTAATTTTGCATCACTTTTAGCTTTTAATTCAGCAATTTCATTATCCTTCTTTGATAGACTTTCTTGTAAGGAATTTTTAATATTTGCCTCGGCAAGTTCTACAGCACTCTGTTTTTCTTTTTCGGCAAGTGCCAATCGACTCGTTAATTCTTCTTCAAATTGATGATCACGAACCTGTTTTAATATATCTGCAAAGCCAGCTTCATCAACTTTAAACGCTTTTTTACAATTGGGACAAATAATTTCATTCATGTTTGATTCCTTATTTTTTATAATTCTAAACTTTTAAAACCTCAAAAAAAGTGTTATTTGGTAACGGGTATAATCGTTATTCGCCAATCACCCCCAACGGCACGAATATCTTTGATCTTCAAATCAATCTTATCCTTCATTTGATCAAGTTCTGGCAGGTTAAATAATCCACGGGCATCTGATCCCATAATTGTTGGTGCCATATAGATAATAATTTCATCTGCCAGATTTTCTTGCAACAATGCTCCGCAAAGTGTTGCACCAGCTTCTACATGAATCTCGTTAATTTCTCTTTTTGCTAACTGTTGTAAGATTTGTTTGAGGGGTAAGCCTTGTTTTTGCCCCTTCCCCTTTTCAATTTGGATAACTTCTGCACCCATAGCATGAAAGGCATCTTTCAATTTTTCATCGTGGCTTTGTGTGAATATCAGCGTAGTGTTTTCCAACGACAATAAACGTGCATCTAACGGTGTTTTTAACTGACTATCAAGAATGACTTTCAGGGGTTGTTGTACTTCGCCTGAAATCCCTAATTCGTTTGCGCTTATGCGTACATTCAAGGATGGGTTATCATGGAGTATTGTTCCAGAGCCTGTAAGAATGGAATCAGCCTTTGCGCGAAGTCGTTGTACATCTTGGCGTGCTTCTGCGCCTGTTATCCATTGGCTTTCACCTGATGCCATCGCAGTTCTGCCGTCTAAACTCATGGCAAGTTTTATACGTACCCACGGCAAGCCTTGCTCCATCCGCTTGATAAATCCACCATTCAGTGTGCGTGTTTGTTCTTCTAGAATGCCTACTTCAACAGTAATGCCAGCATCGAGAAGTCGTTGAACCCCCTGCCCTGCAACTTGTGGATTTGGGTCTTGCATGGCGATGATGACGCGGGATATTTGCGCTTCTAACAATGCATTAGCACAAGGCGGGGTTTTGCCTGTGTGTGAGCAAGGCTCCAAGGTTACGTAGGCGGTTGCGCCTTTTGTATCGCCATTTTTAACATCACGCAGTGCATTAATTTCTGCGTGTGGTTGTCCTGTTTTTTGGTGATAGCCTTCGCCGATAATTTTCCCATCTTTAACAATGACGCAGCCGACACGCGGATTAGGATGTGTGGTGTATTGACCTTTTTTGGCTAGCTGAATAGCCCGCGCCATAAAGGTAATATCACTTTCTTCGAGATGTGTTTCCCCAGACATTAATCAGAACCGGGTAATTTAAATTGGCGTTTTCGAGATTCGGTGCTAGGGCTATTTTCCAAGCCTTCAATTGCTTCGATAAACTCACCAATATCATTAAAATCGCGGTAAACCGAGGCAAAACGAATGTAGGCAACATCGTCTAAGGTGCGTAACTCTTCCATCACGTATTCACCAATTTGGCTGGATGTGACTTCGGCTTTATCGCTATTTAAAATACGTTTTTGGATTTGTAATACAGCGCTGTCGATAGCTTTTGCATCAACGGGGCGTTTTTGTGTTGCACGCATTAGACCTGCGCGGAGTTTGTGCTCATTAAATTGCTGTTTTTCACCACGGGATTTTTTAACCAGTGGCATATTAAAAACAGCTGTCTCGAAGGTTGTAAAACGCTCGCTACATTTGTCATTTAAACATTCACGTCTACGGCGTACTTTGTCGCCCTCATCTGCGAGCCGTGAATCAACGACTTTAGTATCATTATGTCCGCAGAAGGGGCAGTACATTGACTAGTAAATGCTTTATTTATTTGTAAACAGGAAGACGTTTACAAATTTCAGAGACCTTAGCGCGTGTAGCGTCAATAACAGACGTATCTTCAGGGTCTTTCGCCAACGCACCCAATACATCACAAATCCAATTTGCTAGTTCGGTGCTTTCTGTTTCACTAAAGCCACGTGTAGTAATTGCAGGAGAGCCAATACGCAAACCACTAGTAACAAACGGAGATTGTGGATCATTCGGAACAGCATTCATGTTTACTGTGATGTGTGCTTTGCCCAATGCCGCATCAGCCGCTTTACCGGTTAAACCTTTGTCGATTAGATCAACGAGAAATAAGTGATTATCTGTTCCGCCAGAAACAATATTGTAACCGCGCGCAATAAACGCATTCGCCATTGCTTGTGCATTGGTTACAACTTGCTGTTGGTAAACTTTATATTCTGGCTCCATCGCTTCTTTGAATGAAACCGCTTTTGCCGCGATAACGTGCATCAAAGGTCCACCCTGTGTACCAGGGAAAACAATCGAGTTCAGCTTTTTCTCAAGATCAGGGTTTGATTTCGCAAGGATGATTCCACCACGAGGTCCACGTAAAGTTTTGTGCGTGGTTGACGTTGTTACATCCGCAATATTTACGGGTGAAGGATAAACACCTGCTGCAATTAAACCAGCAACGTGAGCCATATCAACAAACAAATAAGCACCTACACTGTCGGCAATATCACGGAAACGTTGCCAATCAACAACACGAGAATAAGCAGAGAAACCTGCCACGATCATTTTTGGCTTATGTTCTTTCGCTAAAGCTTCAACTTGGTCGTAATCAATTTCACCTGTTTTATTGTTTAGGCCATACTGAATAGCATTGTAAACCTTGCCAGAAAAACTCACATGAGAGCCGTGTGTTAAGTGACCACCATCTGCCAGCGCCATACCTAAAATAGTATCACCTGGCTGAACCAATGCCATGTAAACTGCTAAGTTTGCCGATGAGCCAGAGTGAGGCTGTACGTTTGCGTAATCTGCACCAAATAATTCTTTAACACGATCAATCGCTAATTGCTCGGCAACATCAACGTATTCACAACCACCGTAATAGCGCTTTGATGGATAGCCTTCAGCGTATTTATTGGTAAGCACAGAACCCTGTGCTTCCATCACACGTGGGCTGGTGTAGTTTTCAGAAGCAATCAGCTCAATGTGATCTTCTTGGCGTTGAACTTCGTTTTGAATCGCGTTTGCAAGTTCATCGTCGTAACCTGCGAGTGTCATGTCTTTTGAAAAACCTGTTATTGATGACATATGGTGAATCTCCTAAAAAATAAATATCTACAAATCGATAATTGAAACTTGTTGAGATGTTAGCTTAACTAAAGCATTTTAGCTTAAAATCTAGCGACAATTATATACATTTTTTACTTCGTTTTTAACGAAGCTATGGCAAAGCCCTTGTTAAGCTCTAGCTAACTTTTAGCAATTTTTTAACAAGTGCTGGGCCTTCATAAATTAATCCAGAATAAACCTGAACTAACTCTGCGCCAGCATCCAATTTATCTTGTGCATGTTGTGCTGATGAAATACCACCTACACCTATGATTGGAATCTGATCTTTTAAAATTGCGTGAAATTGTTTAATGACTTCAGTAGACATTTCTCGGACTGGCTCGCCACTTAAACCACCAGCTTCTGCGCCGTGTTTCATACCAATGACTGCATCACGTGACAATGTGGTATTGGTCGCAATTAAACAATCGATATTATTTTCTAGCAATGCTTCTGCAATACCAGTAATTTCAAGTGATTCTAAATCTGGTGCAACTTTTACAGCTATAGGTACATATTTTTTTTGTGAATTAACTAACTTTAACTGCTCTTTTTTTATCGCTGATAATAATTTATCCAGCTCTTCACCATATTGCAATGTACGCAAGCCCGGTGTGTTGGGTGATGAAATATTGATAGTGATGTAATCTGCATAGCGATAGGCATGGCGTAAACCAATCAAATAATCTTCGGTGGCATTTTCAACAGCAGTATCAAAGTTTTTACCTATATTAATGCCAATAATACCGTCAAAGCCAGCCTTACGCGCATTAGCCACTTGATCGGTTAAATGATCAATACCTTTGTTGTTAAACCCCATTCTATTGATAATGGCATTTGCTTTAGGCAGGCGAAATAAACGTGGTGCAGGGTTTCCCGCTTGTGGGCGTGGCGTTACAGTGCCAATTTCTACAAAACCAAAACCTAAGTTTGATAGCGCTTGAATGTGTTCACCATCTTTATCTAAGCCAGCAGCAAGGCCAATTCTGTTAGGAAATTTAATCCCCATTACTTCGACTTCTTGATTAGCCTTAGACACAGGCTTAATAAGTTTTAAAAGCCCAATTATATTTAAGGTAGAAAGCGAGCTTAAAGTAAAATGATGGGCTACTTCGGGAGGAAGTAAAAATAAGATTTTTTGGAGTACTTTATACATGCTTTGATTTTAAATGACTTGATCAAAATTGAACACATAATCTTATTTTAATTCTTGTTGTAGATCTAATTCAATAGTTGAAAAAACTAACGACAGCTTTCATCCACACCCAAAATATAATTTTTAACCACGCCTATTTGTGAAGCTGTTTCACTGCCCAAAAAACCCCTAATTTTTGAATCATTTAATACCATTGCCGCATCACGTAACATAGGGATTGATAAAGGCGTGTACGACCAATGCCAACGTTCTTCGTTATAACCCGTTGGGCGTTTACTGTCTTTTTTGGTGTAGGGACGATGAAAACCATATTTAGCTGCATTATTATTCATCCAACGAAATAGCTTTAAACCTTGATCGTGATCAAACCAATCGTTTCTAAAAGCATTGAGGTCTACTTCTGTCCCCCAATGATGCCTTGATGATCCTGGCATGGAGCTAAGTTTTAGAATATTGCGTGCTTTATTTACAGCACTGCGGGATTTCTTTTGTGCGCGCCATTTTCGCTCCCAAATACGTTTTTGATAATCAAAATTTCGTGTTGCTGAGCGAATAATTAATTTAACGCCATCTTTTCGTGCTGCTTCGTACATTTTCTTAAATGCTTCGAAGGCTGATTTTCTTAGGTAATAGCCTTTCCGATTGGCATATTTAGCGGGTACTTTAACGAAGGCATTGTGTTTGGCAGGATTAAACCTTCCCATCAAATAGTTTTCAACATCACTGGGTGGTAATTGATTTACACTCTCTGCTGTTGCAACTGTTGTTATGAGGGCAAATGAGCCAAGCACCAAAAATGTACTTAATAATATTTTAATAAATTGTTTTGGCATATCTACAATTTTTTACTTCAATTAAATACTTAGAAGAATAACCATTGGGAAAGTTCATATTTTCAAGTCATCTAAATACAGCTGATACAGTTTTGGCTCCATAATTGTATTTACTGGTACTTCAACTTTTTGAGTATCTTTGCCGAAAATCATCGCCGCCTGCATGGTTGGCTCATCCATAAATTGAGTTTTAACATTAAACTTAAAATTTGTGGGAATCTCGGTATTCATGCGTGCCATGTTGAAGCCCCATATTCCAAACGATGGAATCGTCACATGATAACTTAGGGTATCTTCAAACACAGCATCCAAGGTTTTCTCAATACTCCAAAAGGTTTTATGCGTGAAAAAGGGTGAGGAGCTTTGCGTGACAAGTATACCGTTTGGCGACATACGTTTGCGTATCATGGTGTAAAACTCTTTTGAGTAGAGTTTGTTGATAGCCTCATTGTGCGGGTCTGGCATATCGATGATCACGCGGTCGTACAATATCCCTGCTTTGTTGATAAAGGTAAAAGCATCTTGGTTATAAATAGTCAGTTTTTCATTATCAAGACTATGATCATTAAGCTTTGATAGCAGGTATAAGCGCTTACCGATTTTAGTCATTTCAGGGTCAATATCCACAAGATGAATCAGTTTCACATCATCGTGTTTAAGGATTTCTCGCACCGCCAAACCATCGCCACCACCTAACACCAGTACGTTTTCTTTTTTACCTGGCACAGATAATAGCGGGTGAACAAGTGATTCGTGATAGCGATATTCATCACGAGATGAAAACTGAATATGTCCATCAATGTACAATCGATGTTCATTAGTAATATTTGATTTAGTCACTACTATTTTTTGATATTGCGTCTGTTTTTTATAAATAATTTGGTCAAAATACAAATGCTTTTCTGCAAAACTACTTAATCTCGTGCCATACACGGTAAACGCTGTTAGTAGTATCAATACCGCTATACTAATTGCGGTAAGAATTTTTGGATGTTTTAAATGCTTTCTAAAGAAATAAATACTGGTAAGCGCAGTCAAAATCGTGATTAAGCCAATCGCGAATGATGAACGGATCAAACCCAGTTGGGGCAATAATACTAAGGGAAACGCCACAGAGCCAATCAACGCACCCAAATAATCCAGTGATAGCACGTCTGCAATAGAATCACGAATGCGTTTTTCATGCGATAAAATACCTGTTAAAAGTGGGATTTCCATACCCACTAAAGCACCTATAATAAAAATTAGGCTAAACATAACAGTGTCGTATAAAGCTCGCACCATCGGAAAAGCCAGCAATAATAAAAGACTACTAATACCGCCCACTAAAGCAATAGCAATTTCAATAGCAATAAAGTTTTGAATCAAGTTATCGTTCAATAACTTTGAGAGATAAGAACCAACCCCCATCGAAAACATAAAAAAACCGATAGTCATTGAGAACTGGTAAACACTATTGCCCAGTAGATAACTTGAAACAGTACTTATAATTAATTGATAAGCGATACCACACAGGGCAACGACTAGAATTGAAATTAACAGTATTCCTGTTTGTTTATGGGTAAGTTTTGAGTAGATTTCCAAGTTGGGAGTCCGCTATTTGGAGTTTTTAATACTCCACCCCCCCTGTTTTTCGCTGTTTTGTACGCCCTAGGCGTTAAAAAGCATATCGTTACACCTTCCGAAGGAAGTGTCGATGCTGGTTGGAGCATCGGATGATATTACTTATTACTACAAAACAGCGAAAAACAGGGGGGGTGGGCTAAGTATTTCACAATTAAAACCACCAGATTTTTAAATTTGATGGAATCAGTACCTGATATTATATTCTTATGTCATTTTCGCGCCCTTCGACTCCGCTCAGGTGCTGGAACAGTAATTTTGATACATATTCAGTCCCCTGAGCGGAGTCGATGGGCGCGAAACTAAAAAACTACTTACCAGATGAGTGACTACCCGACCCAACTCGTGATTTTGCATTACCAAATGACTTGGATTTTGATGCAGACCTTTTAGGAGTTGCACGTTTTGCCGCAGGGTTAGCACCTGTAGCACGCTGGCGGCTTAACATATTACCCAGCAACATACCCATGATCAATCCAGAGCCTGAAAAACCAGACTCGCGTACTTCGCCTTCATTTGAAGCCACTAAACGATTGTTCTCTGTGTCTACTTCTAACTTAAATAAATCTTTTTCATCGGCATCTTTAACACCGTTATTATTTTTATCATCAAAGCCTGCAAAAGAACCATCTTGTTCTGTTTTAACACCAATTGGGCCAGAATGAATCGGCGGTACGCTTGCATTCAAGTCAGATGCATAGTTAGATGAGAACTTATCCATTACATTGTCTTCATTGAGTGCATCCAAATTTGAAGAGTTTTTACTTTCAAATGAAACCATCGAGTCAGAGGCTACCCCTAAGATACGATCAAGGTCTGCTGTTGCAGATTTTTTTTGATCACAGGCTGTGAGTGCGAAGGCACCAACGACAACGGTTGTAAGCGATAATATTTTAATGTTCATTCTTAAATCCTTTTTATAAGTTGAGACCTTTGCACGAGAGTATGGCGAGAGTAAAAATAGCGTGATTTTCTCTATTGTTCTTAAAAAAGAGCTTAATAGCAGGGCTATTAAGCGTGTTTTTAAGAACAATAGTGAGAATTAAAGCATTTTTAATTCGTCATACTCTCGTGTAAAGGTCTCAAGTAGTAAGTGAAGTGCTGTTCATGCACTCCATCTTCGTAATAGTCGTCCAGTATGCCAGAATTAGAAAACCCTGCCGATAATAAAGTGTCTTTTATGCCTGTAAAAGTTGATGGAAAAGATAAAAACACCACGCGTCCTTCATCTTGTCGCACTTGATCAAGACCAATTTTGACATCTTCTTCTGTAAAGGCTTGCTCTCCCTCGTCATGCCAACCAAAACTGTAGGCATCTTCAGTTTCAGTAATTTCAAAAACTGAATTAAAGGTTACAGGGCAATCTTCTGCAGGTGCGATTACATCGGTTTTATCTTTTAGACGTAAACCCAAAATTATTTGAGCTTCACCTTCATCATAATAATTTTTATGGGTGATTTCTATCTTAAAGCCTAGTGATTGATACAGGTGTAATGCGGCCGCGTATATTGATCCGTCCTCGTCGTCCACATAATCGCTGACTTTTACAAAAAGCTTTCGACCGCCTTTTTCTTTTATCAATTCGATAAGTTCAGTAAGCATTTTTCTGCCCAGTCCTTTGTTTGCATAATCATCGTGCACGTAAGTCCATGATAGCCAATAGGTATCATCACAGCCTGGCTGTGCTGAGAAACCTGTAACACCTATCACTTTGCCATCTTGCTCAATCACGTATTGATCTAAGGTACCGCCTATTTCTCGATAACCAGACTCAGCTTCTTCCGCATCATCTTCATCTTGTGAATCGATAACACTTAATACGCTATCAATATCTTCACTTTGCATTTCACGGAGTATTTTCATACTTACAATCCTGTTTTTGCAGTATTTTTTACAACACCATCAACAACACCGCGTTGGTGTTCAATAACTTCAATGTTTTCAGTTTCAAAAGCTTCTTCAAAAATGCCAATCGCTTTTTTAGGTTTGGTTTCACCACACATAAAGATATCCAAAGCCGCATAATCGCGTTCTGGCCATGTGTGAATGCTAATGTGAGATTCGGCTAAAACTGCCACACCAGAAATGCCACCATTCGGTGTGAAATGATGTAGATGAATGTGTAAAAGCGTAGAACCTGTCACCTCTACAGCTTTGCGTAGTGCCTTTTCGATATGCTTGATGTCGGTAAGATTTTTTGCGCCCCAGCAATCGAGGATTAAATGCGTGCCAGCAAATAAAACACCATCACGTTCGATAAATAAATCTTGATCATGATCACTTTCACCATCATAACTATGGTCTACATAAGTAGACCATTCTGAATCATTTTTATTATTAGTTGAATCCACAAGAAGTTTCGTCGTTAATATTTATTGTTTTGCAATGCAGCAATGCGCTCTTCTAACGGCGGATGCGTCATAAATAACTTCTTCATGCCATCACCTAAGCCGCCTGAAATACCAAACGCAGCCATTTCACCAGGAAGATCATGTGGCTGATTAACTCTCTGTAATGCTTGCAAAGCAGAAATCATTTTTTCACGACCTGCAAGATCAGCACCGCCCTTATCAGCATGAAATTCACGGTAGCGCGAGAACCACATAACAATCATATTTGCCAAGAAGCCGAGTAATATTTGAGCCACCATAGAAACCGCAAAGTACGTCATGCCGTAGCTACTTCCTCCACCTTGACGATTACCTGATAAAACAGAATTTACCAAATGCGCGATAACACGCGAGAAGAATATTACAAAGGTATTCATAATTCCTTGCAGTAAGGTTTGCGTAACCATATCACCATTAGCAACGTGAGCCATTTCGTGCCCTAGTACCGCCTCTACTTCATCGGCCGTCATTTGTTCTAGTAAACCGGTACTTACAGCAATCAATGCATCATTTTTACGTGCGCCTGTTGCGAATGCGTTAGGTGATGGTTCGTGAAATATCCCCACTTCAGGCATATCAATGCCAACTTTCTCAGCTTGGCGTTTAACCACATCAAACAACCAGCGCTCTTGTTTTGTTGTTGGGTTTTCAATCACCTGTACACCCATGCTACGTTTTGCTGCACCTTTTGACATCCATAAACTAATAAAAGAACCTCCAAAACCGATTACTAAAGAGAAAAGTGCAATAAAACCAAAGCCGGCGGGAATACCCATCGCCATCATCTTTTCAGTCAAGCCAAAGCTTGCATCCAAAATATTCCAAACCAAGCCTAATACAATCACCACAGCGAAGTTTGTGGCCATTAATAAAAATACACGTTTCATTTTTTCATCCTGAGAATTTATATACAAAGATCATGGGGGATTTCATATATAAATCAATGACAATTTCTATCTCTAGCCTATGTTTTTTTTATAGATAAACACTATTTCTTATTTCACGAATAAGGAATAAATTTCCTTGTTCATTTCAACTTAGAAAAAAACATATCATTGGCTAAATTCTGCTACCATCAAATTCTTACAAAGCAAGTAAATAAAACGAGACACAAACGTGCGACAAAACATACTACGCGCTGATAGCGCATTGTTAAGTTATCCGATTCGAGAAGTTGTAGTTATCGGCAAAGAGCTTGAAAAGCTCGGTGGTTTTTCAATGGTATGGGAAAATATTGGCGACCCCGTTGCAGCTGGCGAAAAAGTCCCTTTATGGCTACAAGATATCGTACAAAAACAAGTTATCACGGACCAAAGCTTTGCCTACACCGAAACCAAAGGCGCGATTCAAGCACGCGAATATGTACTTGAGCATTTCTCTGATAAAAAGAAATGCACCGTCGATGATATTTTATTCTTCAACGGATTAGGCGAAGCCATTAATAAAATCATGGGAAACTTGCCTAAGGAAGCGCGCGTACTCGTACCATCGCCTACCTACCCTTCGCACGCCACAGCAGAATCAATGCACGCGGGTTGTTCGTTTATCTCCTATGAGCTTGACCCAAATAACGATTGGGAACCAAACGTAGATGAGATTGAAAATAAAGTTAAGTTTAATGACCACGTTGTCGCGATTCTTGTCATTAATCCAAATAACCCAACAGGCAGTGTTTATAAACGTGAAACGCTCGAAAAAATTGTTGCCATCGCCAAAAAATACGATTGCTTCTTGATCTTTGATGAGATCTATCATCACATGACATTTGACGGCGTAAAAACAACTTTACTCCACGAAATCATCGGTGACACCCCTGGCATCAGTATGAAAGGTATCAGTAAAGATGTACCTTGGCCCGGTTCCCGTTGCGGATGGATTGAGGTTTATAATTCTGACAAAGATGCCAACTTCAAAGGCTTTATTGATATTGTTTTACTCACTAAAATGCTTGAAGTTTGTTCAACCACACTGCCACAAATTGTGTTGCCTCATCTTTATGCACATCCAGAGTTTGAACCCTATTTACGTGCTCGTGCTGATAAGTACCAACGCCGTGCAGATGAAGCTTGTGAATTTTTTGCAAACATTCCTCAGGTGCGTGTCAACAAACCCAAGGGTGTTTTTTACCTTGTTGTTGAGCTACATGATTTACCCCGTAATACGCTCGAATCAGTCAATAAAAAAGTACGTTTGTATTTAGATAAGTTAGAAAACGATTCAACACCCGAAGATTTTCAATTTGCTTATGAGCTTATGGGTGCAGAAGGGGTTTGTGTTGTACCGCTTACTGGTTTTAGCTCTGATGTAACAGGTTTTAGAATGACTTTATTGCAAGAAGATGATGAAATATTTACACAAACACTAGAAAAAATTGGTCGTGCAATCCAAACCTACTACAGATAGCTTAAATCAATGATTTTATAAGCCCATCCCCCTAATGCCTTTGATTACGATCGAGTACTTTGCCAGTGGCTTCATAAAAAAATACAATTTTGATGTTAAGTTACGAAACTCTAGCTTATTTACTTCTGCTCGGCTTTTATTGATGTTTTCATTCGTTTTTCTACGGTAAATCCAAACTATTTCATCAAATTCACATTCACAGAAAATAGTATTTATTAATTGTTTATATATTTTCAAAAGCTACAAAAATATCCCTAATAAATACTAGCCCCCTATAGTCTACCCGCCCCCTTTCACGCTATACTCGCGCGCTAATTAACGCGAATCAGAATAGACTCATGGACAAGACATACACACCCAAAGACATCGAACAACGCTGGTATCAAAACTGGGAAGATCAAGGCTATTTCACCCCATCTGGTGATGAACAGGCAGACCCTTATTGCATCATGATTCCACCACCCAATGTCACGGGTACTTTACACATGGGGCACGCGTTTCAAGATACCATTATGGATGCGCTCATCCGTTATCACCGCATGAAAGGCGATAATACTCTATGGCAACCAGGTATGGACCACGCAGGTATCGCCACGCAAATGGTGGTAGAGCGCCAACTCGATGCAGAAGGTTTAACCCGACACGACTTAGGCAGAGAAAAATTTGTCGAACGTGTATGGGATTGGAAGGCAGAATCAGGCGGACAAATTGTAAAACAACTGCGTCGTTTAGGAGCATCACCAGATTGGTCGCGTGAACGTTTCACGATGGATGAAGGCTTGTCTGATTCTGTCAAAGATGTCTTTGTAAACCTCTACAACGAAGGTTTAATCTACCGTGGAAAACGCCTCGTAAATTGGGATCCTGTACTACACACTGCCCTCTCTGATATTGAAGTGCTCAATGAAAAAGAAGAAGACGGCTTTATGCACCATGTTAAATACCCGTTTGTTGATGGCAGTGGATTCATGGAGATTGCAACTACACGACCAGAAACGATTTTAGCCGATGGTGCGCTTTGTGTAAGCCCTGGCGATGAACGCTATACTCAATTTTTAGGCAAAGAAGTGCATGTGCCGATGACGGATCGTACTATTCCTGTACTTGAGGATGAATACGTAGACCCTGAATTTGGAACAGGTTGTGTGAAGATCACTCCAGCACATGATTTTAACGACTGGGAAGTCGGTCAGCGCCATGATATGGAAATTATCAACTTATTTACGCCATCAGCTGAAATGAACGAAAACGCGCCAGAAGCCTATCGCGGAATGGATCGTTTTGAAGCCCGTAAACAAATTCTAAAAGACCTAGAAGCCGAAGGTCTACTCGTAAAGATTGAGCCACACAAGCTAAAACCACCCCGCAGTGAACGCACTGGCGTAATTGTAGAACCATACCTGACAGAACAATGGTATGTAAAAGTTGCTCCATTGGCAGAGCCAGCCATTGAAGCCGTAGAAAGCGGCCGTATTAAATTCGTGCCAGATAATTACAAAAATATGTACTTTAGCTGGATGAACAATATTCAAGACTGGTGCATCTCACGCCAGCTTTGGTGGGGGCATAGAATCCCCGCTTGGTACGATGATGCATCCGATAAAATCTATGTAGGAATCTCTGAAGCTGATGTACGCGAGAAGCATAATCTTGGCAGCGAGGTAACACTACGACAAGATGAAGACGTGCTCGACACATGGTTCTCATCTGCGTTATGGCCTTTTTCAACACTAGGTTGGCCAGAGCAAACCCAAGAGCTTAAAACATGGTATCCCACCAATGTACTCGTGACAGGTTTCGATATAATCTTCTTTTGGGTTGCGCGCATGATTATGTTCGGGCTTAAATTTATGGATGGCGAAGTGCCCTTTAAAGAAGTCTATATGCACGGTTTAGTGCGTGATAGCGACGGACAAAAAATGTCCAAGTCCAAAGGCAATGTTATCGACCCGCTTGATGTAATTGATGGGATTACTTTAGATGCCCTACTCGAAAAACGCAGTAGCAATATGATGCAACCGCATTTAGCCGAGAAAATTCGTGAGGCCACTAAAAAGCAATTCCCAGACGGAATCCCTGCTTATGGAACTGATGCACTGCGCTTTACCTTTGCATCACAAGCATCCAATGGTCGTGATATTCGTTTTGATTTACAACGCATTGAAGGCAACCGAAACTACTGTAATAAAATCTGGAATGCGGCACGTTATGTGTTGATGCAAACCGAAGATAAAGACGTAGGATTAGACAATGCGGATACGGTTGAATTATCACTGGCTGATCGTTGGATATTGTCAAAGCTACAAAGCGTAACCACTGAAGTTATCGAGCACTTTGACAAATACCGTTTTGACCTAGCTGCAAAAGCACTCTACGAATTCACGTGGGGCGAATATTGCGATTGGTATTTAGAGTTATCAAAACCTGTTTTATTTAATGATAACGGTAGTGATGAAGCTAAGCGAGGCACACGTCAAACATTGGTACGCGTATTTGAAACCATCCTGCGTTTACAACACCCAATCATGCCCTACATTACGGAAGAAATTTGGCAGATCATTAAGCCATTGGTGGGTAATAGTGATGACACCATCATGTTGCAAGCCTACCCTGTAGCGGATGAAAACTTAATTGATAAGACGGCAAATGAAGATTTAGAATGGGTTAAAAACTTTATTGTGGGTATTCGTAAGATCCGTTCAGAAATGGATATTCCACCGAGTAAACCGCTCCCTATTCTTCTTCAAAACTGGACAGAATCAGATAAAGCACGTTTTGAAAATAACGATATTTTCATCAATTCGCTCGCGAAAATAGAATCAGCACAATGGCTGCAAGAAGGTGATGATGCCCCAGATTCAGCCACTGCGTTATGTGGTGAAATGCAGATACTTATCCCACTAGCAGGATTAATCGATAAAGAAGCAGAAACAGCGCGTCTGAACAAAGAAATCGAGAAAATTCAAAAAGGCTTAGCCGGCGTTGAAGGACGTTTAAGTAACCCTAATTTCACGGATAAAGCACCAGCTGAGGTTGTCGAGCAAGTACGCAAACAAGCTGATGAGCAAAAAATTGCTTTAGCACAATTAGAACAACAGTTAATCAAGATTGAGGCTATGTAGTCTCTACAGCTTTATTAGCCCATTACAGTTTGAAAGTTCCTTAAAATGTAAATATGTCACAGAAAGATAATTCATGAATATGTAATATCTTAATCAATCGAGGTGCTACAACTAGTATGAATGTTCTATATCTTATTATTAATACATTCATATACTCGATTTTAGCTTTTAATAACTAGTTTATTAAAAACGTGTGGGAATACCACTTTTACATTAAAAACTAAAGGAATGGAATATGAAAAACTTCAAAAAAATATTATCTGTATTGGCTATCTTGGGCATGGCTACTATTTACACGTCAGTATCTGCAGCAAATTGGTATGCACCTAGATGTAATGGTGGAACTTTAAAAAATAAACTAGGGACAAGTCAGTTCCACTGTAAAACCACTACAAGTAGAACGCCAAGTTGTCCTAGCGGTAAAACAAAAAAAGTTAAAAGTGTAGGTAAAGATAAATGTGAGTCTGTTTCTAGTGGTAGCACTAAAAATGCAGTATGTAATGTAGGTGTTGGTAACAATAAAAATAACTGGAGGAAAAATGTAAAAAGAGGGGCTGATAACTGCACCCATAAAACTAAAAATAAAGGTGTAAAACCTTTAAAATGTTCGGGTGCTGGTTATGCGCTTTCTGTAGACCGTTCTGGTAATACAGATAAATGTGTAAAGGGGTCAACAAGCGTTGTAAGTACGACTATATCGTGTAATTCGAATGAAACACATAAAACAGGTGGAACTGATAAGTGCGAGAGAACAACAGAGACTAGACCTATTTTTTAATTAAACAAGTGAAAATAAAAAGCTTATCTAAATACAATTCTAGGTGAGCTTTTTATTTTGAAATAATTGATTCAGACTTGAATTATATTAGAAGAACAGAACACTTTTGCGCGCACATATTAATTTTAGTGAAGGAATTTAAATAATGAAAGATACTAAGAGTACAAAGGCAATTCTGATTGTCCTCTCTTATTTCTTTTTTCTTAGTGTTAATGCTGAAATATCATTGATTACAGAAGGGAATAAAGAAGGATGGTTAAATGAAAATCAACCCATAACTATATCGATTCATAATGCTGATAGTTTCCAGTTAAACCATCTCGCTTTTTTTATTGGAAACACTGATGTCAGTTCATTTATAAGTAGAGAGCCTAAAGGTCACTTTATTTATGATTCAAAATCACTATCGCTTCCTGCTGGTACTAATAAATTTAAAGTCTATAAAAAGTCTAGTAATAGTTCTGATTGGGAAGAACTGGGTTCTGTCGAGCTTAATATACTTAGCAAAGGTGGTTTTAAAGTTTCAAAGTTCACGCCAAGCGTTGAAATCAATGCAATCGGCGAAGTATCACAAAGTTTGTCGGGGGATACGAATGATTTATTATCTCCTGATGATTCAAATAAGAATAATATTAGCTCCTCAATTACCATTAAGGGCGAACATAAAAGAACGGGGGGCTTAGAGATTACATCAAATGCTAACTTCGTTTCAGCTAGTCGGAAAGAAGCTGCGCTTCGTTTTGGAGAAAAAGGGAATAAAGCACCAAAAGTAGACCTCAGTGAATATATTGTAAGTGCGATTAAGGGGAAGACAACCGTTCAACTAGGCCATGTCTCGCAGGGAAATCATCCTCTACTGGTTGATAGCTTATCTAATCGTGGTTTAATGATTCAAAGACAAATTACTGATAGAGTCAGCGTGGGATTATCGATCCAAAGTGGCAGAGAAATTACAGGTTCTGATAATTTACTGGGCTTTACCAAGTCGAAAAATAGAATATCCACATTCACTGTGGGTTTAGATTTATTAAAACGAGAAGGAGGCGCAAAACTTGAGGTTTCGTACATCAAGGGAAGTACGGTTGCAGAAAGTAATTTTGATGAAGGTCAGGTTCCAACAGCAGAAAAGAATATAGGTTATGGTTTAAGATTAACAACTAACAGTAAATCAGGGAAACTGACCACAGATACTGCATTTGCTAGAAGCAAATACACTAACCCAACTAATGAGACACTCGAATTTAATGGGGAAAAATTAGTAGATGTTAAAGAAACAAGCAGTAACGCATTCTATACCAATATTGGTTACCAACTTTTAAGTGAGAAAAAGTTGAATGAAACAGTATCAGCTGATTTATCCGTTAATTTAAGATATGCACAAACAGATTCGGAGTACAAATCATTAGC
The DNA here is from genome assembly GCA_026988095.1 of Thiotrichaceae bacterium. Lineage (GTDB taxonomy): Bacteria > Pseudomonadota > Gammaproteobacteria > Thiotrichales > Thiotrichaceae > Cocleimonas. The sequence goes on along the minus strand of JALSLX010000059.1, from coordinate 2,427 downwards.
GGCTTTTCCAAACCCTGATGAACGACTAACTGAAATTGGTTTAACAGGTCGACTTGGCTTAGTTGAATTTCAATTTAAACAAGGGCGATCCAGAGACAACATTGAAAATATTGACACTATCTTAACAACACAAACTAACACAACTGAACTAGCCCTAAGTACTTCTTTAAAAGAAATGTTTGGTGTCAACAAAATGAGTAAGCCAACTCGTTTTAATAAACTATTACCCAATTTAAGTTTAAGCGCACAAAAAGTACGTCAATATGCATTAAACAGCCCGAAGGCAGAAGATTCAGATTTTAGTGATAATAGCCATCTGCCGGATCAACTTAACTTAACAGTTAGTAATACCTTAGAGTGGGATTTTGATAAGTGGAGTTTAGGTTATACAACAAATTGGTCTGACCAAGATAATAAGCAGATAGGTCGTGAGAATGCCGACTTTAATACTTTAGATCATCAAGTGAGTTTAGGCTTTAGGCCAAAGGAGTCGGTAACATTAGGTGTTTCAGCGGGAAGAGTTAGAAGTCTAGATAAAGAACAAAACACTAAACGATATGATAATACTTATGGTTTAAATCTTGATTGGAAAATTAACGACAAGTTTACCTTATCGGCTGATCATACAAATAATAAAAGTAACGATAGTGTCAATATTGAAAAAAAATTAACAACCAGCAGTGGTTTGAAGTTGAGTTATCAATTTGAATTACCAACGCCCTCCGGAAGGAAACTACCGGGGCAAGCCTTCGTCAGATATATTGTTCAAGATGCGAGTAATGTAAATAAAGAGCAAGATATTAATTCTGATGCGAAAATTTCAGCAGTTTATGCTGGTGTTAACTTTAGCTTTTAGGAGACAATATGAATTACATAATGACAAAAAAACTTAACGCTATAGCAATAATTATTACGCTAGTTTTATCTATTCAAACGGCATCAGCTCTAACAGGTGTTAATCCTAACGGCGTAAATGTTAGAAGTCATGGAGTGACAACGGTATTTATCACCTTCCAGGGTACTGCAGGACAGACGTCATCTGAAGGTTTTTGGTGTGGAGATATTACCGTTCCAGCAAATACTGTTACGGCTACCAACCCTTGTGTTCCAGGGACACTGTTTGGTTTCTTGCCTAAGAAATTGAACCTATCAAGAAATAGTGGAACTTTGGGCGCTTCAAACTTAACGGATATTATGACTATCCCTTCATCGGTTTCAAGACGCGCTTATCAAGCGGCAAAAGCAGGTAAAAAATCATCATTCTTCTATGTAAGAAAGTTTACTGGAGCAGGTGGTGATCAATACGTAGCAGTTACATGCAGAATGGCGGGGGGTGGAGCACGTGTTCCATTAGCACTTACCAATGTTGACCTTGTATTTAGAAGCGATGAAGGTGATAGACCTGTTACGCTAATATCTCAAAAATCTATTTCTCCGAATGTAGGCGCAAAAATATCTTATAACGGCTCTGGAAGACTCAAAGGTCGTTGGGAAGTTGTCCAGCCAGGTGATCCCGAACCAACCGCAAATGACTTACTCTCTGAAGCAAGTTTACCCTTAGAACTACGTGGATTACAGCGACGTTATACCCTGCTTGAACGTTTTAATGTGTTTTTGCCACCCACAGGCCGTGCCTTTATTCGTGGTCCAAAGAATATAAAAATACCAACTCATGTGAAAGGCCCATACAAAATTTTATTTAGGGTTGAGGCAACTTATGATAAAGAAGGTAACTCGAATACAACCACAGGAGTTACTCAATCTGGTGGCGTAGCGGGATTCACAATGCCAACCTTACGTTATTATGTTGAGAGTGATGAAAATGTTCGTGATGCTTTAGCTGCTCATGGTCAACAAGCAAGACTCGGATTATTAACTCCGTTAAATAATGTTGTTTTGCCAAAAAGTGGATCGATACGTTTTAGTTGGAGAGGTGTGAGTAATACTAAGCTTTATAAGCTTGAAGTGAGAAATAATAACTCGGTAGTACTTGCGGCGGTTTTGAAAGCAAGTCAAAAGAATTATACAGCTCCACCATGGTTATCTAAAAATTCTGGTGACTCACTTAGATGGCATGTGGAGTCTATCCAAGAAAATGGGCAAGTAAATGCAGCGAGTGAATGGAGAAAACTGACGTTTAATCAGTAATAGGAGTTGATAATGAGCTTTTTTACCCCTTAAAAAACATAGTAACAGGTGGCTCTGCTAAAGTTCGATTGGAAATTGAACCTGTAAATTCAACGACCCATTCAAAATGCATACGTGTTACGTTTTTTATGTGGTCTCCTCTCTGTCAACCTAGAACACAATATCAAGCGGGGTATGAGACTCCATCAACAGCATGGTAAGGAATGATCTCATTGTCTCTACTGATCATAGAAATGCGGCGAATAGCTTAAAAATGTAAATATTGCTGGTAAATACAGG
>JALSLX010000058.1 GCA_026988095.1 Thiotrichaceae bacterium | reverse complement strand
AGCCAGCTCTTGATGAGTTATTAGCTGACGGTCGTGCATTAACAAAAAAATTGCTTAAGGATAATACGGAATACAGTTGGGAGAATTTGATCCTTCCGCTAGAGATTTGTGACAATGAAATGGAGCGTATGTGGTCGCCCATCAGTCACATGAACGGCGTGGTGAATACGCCAGAATTACGAGATGCTTATACCGCTTGTTTGCCCAAACTTTCAGAATACAGTACAGAAATGGGGCAAAACAAAGAACTATTTTTAGCGTTACAGCAAATCCAAGATAAGCAAGATACGCTTGGTTTGGATGATGCACAGCGTAAAAGTTTAGAGAATACGCTTAAAGGTTTTCGTCTGTCGGGTGTAGATTTATCGGATGATAAAAAGAAACGCTACGCTGAAATAAGCACAAAGCTTTCAACGCTAACCTCAAAATATTCGGATAATGTGCTGGATGCTAATAACGCATGGACGAAAGAGATTGATGATATTTCTGCCTTAGCAGGTTTACCAGAAAGCGCCATTGAACAAGCAGAAGAAGCTGCAAAACAACGCGATTTATCAGGTTGGTTACTGACACTTGATTTCCCGTCGTATTATGCCGTGATGACTTACGCTGATGATCAAAGCTTGCGTGAAGAAGTTTATCGCGCTTACAGTACACGCGCTTCTGATCAAGGTGATGCGAAGTTAGATAACAGCGAGAATATGGGCAAGATTTTACAACTACGCCAAGAGAAAGCAGCATTGTTAGGTTTTGATAGCTACGCTGATTTATCGCTAGATACAAAAATGGCAGATTCTCCCGAACAGGTTTTAGGCTTTCTTGATGAGCTGGCAGAAAAATCATTACCTTTTGCTAAAAAAGAATTCCAAGAGCTATCAGAATTTGCTGAAAAAGAACTAGGTATTAAAGACTTACAAGCATGGGATGTGGGCTACGCAAGCGAAAAACTAAAGCAACAACGCTATGCGATTAGTGATGAAGATTTAAAACCCTACTTCTCTGTCGATAATGTTTTAGACGGTTTGTTTGAATTGGTTGAGAAGCTTTATAAAGTATCTATCAAACAAAACACATCGGTTAAAAGCTGGCATGATGATGTACGATTTTTTGAAATTTATGATGAAAACAAAAACTTAAAGGCACGTTTCTATTTAGACTTATACGCACGCCAACACAAACGTGGTGGTGCATGGATGGCTGATTTTTGTAGCCGTTTTAGAATGGGCGATGAGTTACAAACCCCCGTTGCGTTTATGACCTGTAATTCAGCACCACCAGCTGGCGGTAAACCTGCGCTATTTACGCATGATGAAGTCATCACCCTATTTCATGAATTTGGGCACGGCTTGCACCACATGATGAGCAAAGTGGAATATTTAGATATTTCTGGTATTTCAGGTGTGGAGTGGGATGCGGTAGAGCTCCCTAGTCAGTTTATGGAAAACTGGTGTTGGCAGCGTGAAGCACTCGATATGTTTGCGGCACATTATGAAACGGGTGAAAAAATCCCCGATGATTTATTTGATAAGATGCAAGCCGCAAGGCACTTTCAAACAGCAATGGGCATGGTGCGTCAATTAGAATTCTCAATTTTTGATATGAAGATTCATGGTGATCCAAACATTAATTCTGCTGAGAAAATCCAAACGGTATTAGATGAAACACGTAAACAGATTGCCGTTGTTATCCCGCCGAAGTTCAACCGTTTTCAACATGGTTTTTCGCATATTTTTGCGGGTGGTTATGCGGCAGGTTATTACAGTTATAAATGGGCAGAGGTTTTATCTGCCGATGCGTTTGCGCGCTTTGAAGAAGAAGGTTTGTTTAATCCTGAAGTGGGAGAGTCCTTTCTTAAAGAAGTATTAGAGGTTGGTGGCTCGCGCACGGCGATGGAATCTTTTAAAGCTTTCCGTGGTAGAGAGCCAAGCGTGGATGCTTTACTAAAGCATTCTGGATTGGCGGCTTAAAGCTATAAACTTCTTCTTTAATAACGAGGGCTGAAATATTACTTTGTTTTAGCCCTCTCTCCCTAGCAGGGAGAGAGTTGGAGAGAGGGAACTTTTATTTTTCTTCAAACAGTTCCTTTTGTTAATAAAAAAGTTAAACGCCCTATAAAATTTGGATAACGAATATGCAAGCAACACCCTTCAAAATAGCCAGTTGGAATGTCAACTCTCTCAAAGTGCGTTTGCCACATGTTTTGCAATGGTTAGAAAAAACAGAGGTTGATATATTAGTTTTGCAAGAAACCAAATGTATCGACGAAAACTTCCCTCAAGAAGAAATTGAAGCAGCAGGTTATCAAGTCGTTTATTCAGGGCAAAAAACCTATAACGGTGTCGCGCTACTGTGTAAAGAAAACCTATTGATTGAGGATGTTGTATTTGATTTACCAAATTTAGATGACCCACAACGACGCATCTTAGCAGCAACGGTAAATGGTATCCGCATCTTAGATTTATACGTGGTAAACGGCTCTGAAGTTGGGTCAGAGAAATTTGCTTATAAGCTCGATTGGCTAGAAAAAGTCACCGCATGGATTGAAGAGCAGGCTAAGGAATATGCTAAGTTTGTCATCCTAGGTGATTTTAATATCGCCCCCAAAGACCGCGATGTGCATAACCCTAAAAACTGGCATGAGCGTATTCTCTGCTCAACACCTGAGCGCAATGCTTTGCAGAAAATACTCGATATTGGCTTTGTCGATTCTTTTCGAATGTTTGAGCAAGAGGATCAAACCTATAGTTGGTGGGATTACCGTAGTGGGGGCTTTGATAAAAATATGGGTTTACGAATTGACCTGATCTTATCCAGTTCATTATTGGCAGAACAATGTATCGCAAGCTATGTAGATCCTGAACCACGTGGTTGGGAGCGTCCCTCTGATCATGCGCCAGTGATTAGTGAGTATCGAAATTTATAGAGAGAGTAAATGTTCAATCACCTTTGCGCTAAGACATGGATGTATTGTGAATCCTTCTAGGACGTTTTATTGTTATCAAAATACTCATCATATTCTTTAAATAAATATTTTTCTTCATAGCGTATTCGGCCAATCAATGCTTTGGTGAGAATTGAAAAATCTTTTTTAAAGTCTTTTAAGGTTGATTTATTAATGGGGATGTTCGTATGTAAATTAATTGTTGAATTTATTGAGGAGGCAATTGCGCGCATTTCAGTGCGTGTATCTTTGTATCTTCCATCACACTTACTTACAACAAGATCTAAATAGGTATACATTTTTCGTTCATTTGCCCAGTGTGTTTGTAAAAGCGATGAGAATCGATTAAAAGCCTTATTTAACTCATCAAAATCTTTATTTTTGATATATCTAAAGATTAGATCGCAGTCAGCTCCTAATTCTTGATGTTCTGCTCCTAGCAGATTAATGAGATCAGGGTTGTAGGAGTATGCAAGTGGTGTATTGCGTGGCATATGGCTAGTAGTTATTGATAAATATCAACAACTATGACATAAGTCTAACCTATAGTCATTATAATTTAATAATTAGCATTAACTTAGATAAAGATGATTTCGGTTCATTATATTTATATCTCTCTCACCACAAAAAGCCATACTAATATCCATTTCATTACGGATAATTTCTAACGCAGTTGTCACACCTTTTTGCCCCATAGCGCCTAAGCCATAAAGAAAAGGTCGCCCTATATAAACACCTTTTGCGCCTAATGAAACAGCTTTTAAAGCATCTTGACCAGAACGAATACCACCATCCATATGGATTTCTATTTGATCACCTACCGCATCAACAATTTCTGGCAAAATATCAATGGATGAGCGCGCACCATCTAATTGTCGTCCGCCATGATTAGAAACAATAATCGCATCAGCTCCTGATTTCACGGCAAGCTTGGCATCTTCCACATCTAGAATGCCTTTTAAGATAAGTGGACCACCCCATTTTTGTTTTATCCACTCAATGTCATCCCACGATAATTTATCTTCAAACTGTTTTTGTGTCCAAACACTCAAGGATGATAAATCAGTCGCATCTTTTACATGGCCTTCGATATTGCGAAAACTATGGCGTTTAGTGGTGAGCATATTCATGCACCAAGCTGGTTTAATTGCCATATTATAAATTTGTGAAGCAGTCATTTTAGGCGGAACAGATAAGCCATTCTTAATATCTTTATGGCGTTGTCCTAAAATTTGTAAATCAAGCGTAAGTACAAGGGCAGAACAGTTTGCGGCTTTTGCGCGATCAATTAAATTTTCTACAAAACTACGATCTTTCATGACATAAAGTTGAAACCAAAATGGCTTAGTCGTGACGCTGGCAACATCTTCAATTGAGCAAACACTCATGGTTGATAACGTAAACGGCACGCCCATTGCCTCTGCCGCTATTGCGCCGAGCATTTCACCATCGGCATACAGCATTCCTGTTAACCCTGTAGGTGCAATGGCAACGGGCATACTGACTTTTTGCCCAATCATGGTCGTTTCGAGAGAACGGTTGCTCATATCTACCGCAACACGTTGGCGAAATTTTATTTTTTCAAAGTCAGTTTCATTGGCGCGATAGGTACTTTCCGTCCATGAGCCAGAATGCACATAATCATGGAACATTTTGGGTACACGCTTTTTAAACAAGCGTTGTAAATCGTGGATATTGGTGATGGTTGGCATACTGTTTTTTCTCGCTATGAATGGCGTAAGTATAGAAGTAAAATGATGAACAAATAGAGACTTTTCTACAACAATAACACGTCATCCTCGAATGCTTTTCTCGGGGATCTGTGGCTATCAAGGAGATTCCCGATAAAAGCATTCGGGAATGACGGGCAAACAATAATGGCAAATTTCAACACACACTTAGGCGTAGCGGCTGTCGGTTCGGGAATGCTCGCTACTCTTTGTCTGCAAGTCGGTTTTGTTGATGCGAATGATGCGCTGTTGTTAGCATCCGTAGGTGTGCTTGGAGGGATTTTGCCAGATATTGACTTGCACTATTCTCATCCGAGTCGCATCTTGTTCTCATTGTTGGGAATAGTAGTTGCTTTTCTTTGGGTTTTTTCAGCCGAAAATGATCTTTCTATTATTGAGCTTTGGGGGGCAGGCTTGGGTATTTATTTGTTTGTGCGTTTTCCCATTTGGGCATTGTTTCAGAATTTTACAGTACATCGAGGGTCTATCCACTCTATCGCAGTGGCATTACTTTTCTGTTTTATTGCCTCATCACTAAGTTACCATTTTTTTGCAAAATCGCCGTTTATTGCATGGTTGATTGGGTTGTTTGTTTTTCTTGGTTTTATTCTACACTTAATCTTAGATGAAATTTATAGCGTAGATTTTATGGGTCATCGACTCAAACGTTCTTTTGGAACAGCTTTAAAGTTATTTGATTTTCAAGAGAAGATAAGTAGCGCAGTGATAATTGTAAGCCTCGTGTTTTTGTGGTTTTTCACCCCAGATGCCCGTCAATTTATTGATACGCTGACGAGTCTTGAGACCTATCAGCTTATTCAAATGAGACTTTTATAGGATTAATAATATGCCATACGTAAATATCAAAATAACCAAAGAAGGTGCGACTAAGGAGCAAAAACAACAGCTTATAGAAGGTGCAACTCAACTATTAGTGGATGTTTTAGGTAAAGACCCCACATCATTACTCGTTGTAATTGATGAAGTAGATACCGATAACTGGGGAATAGCAGGAAAAAGTGTGACAGAGCTAAGAAAACAGGCTTAAAACGTCTTTTTAATAGACCACCCCCCCTCTTTTTCGATGATTTGTGTTCTAAATAACGTACAAATCATCGAAAAAGAGGGGGGGTGGTATACAAAATTAGTGATTTTTAGTGTGTTTTGAGGGTTAAAAGGATTATTAACCAGCTTTAGCCAGAGCCTTTTGAATGACAGGTACTAAATCTGCAGGTAGTTTTAAATCACCAGATAATGCGAATGCTTGGGCATCGGCTGACATCTTTTTCCATGTGCGGATAATAATATCAATCCATTTTTCTTCATCATACTGAGGGAAGTTTTCATACATTGCTGTCATGTAGTGCTCAATAAAAGTCAGTGCAGCAACATCTTCAAGTATTTGAGTATCTTTGTTGTTTTTTAAATCTTTTTTGCCGATAGCAAGTTTTACACGTGCAATGGTATCTTCGTCATAACCGACTTCTTCTAAAATTGCAGTGGCAGTTTCTGCATGGTAGCCATAAAGACGGGTGCGCCATTGGTGATAGCCTTTACGATTCATCGGGTAATCACTACGAGGTGATGTCCAGCGTTGGATGTGTTGCGCGGCAACAGAAAGCTTTGCCACCTCATCAGCATCAGGTAAATAACGGTTGATCATGTCTAACATTCTGTGAGAGTAGATAAGCTCTTTTGGCACATCATTGCCATTTTCATCTTTGACCATATTAGGGTCTTTGCTGTTGGCTGCGTCGTATAACTCGATGGCTTTATCAAATAATTTTGTCATATTTTCCCCGTTTTTTATCGCTTCTTATCATCAAGAATGTTTTCAGTTTTAAAAGTTTATTAAAATCATCTCTTAAATACAATATTCAAGAGAAACACCGTGGTCTTTCCTTGTACTTTAATAGTTTAAGGTTTTTGAAATATTTTGTCGCCCCATTGATAACTGGCTAGACCGCCAATGATTAATGCTGCTCCGATGATGACACTGGTAGTAATAGTTTCATCGTTTAAATAACTACCAAGCAATAAAGCACTTACGGGTGTGACCAAGGTAATTAAAGCAACTTTAGAGGCTTCAACATTTTTTAATAAATAATAGTACAAAGAAAAGCCAACAACAGAACCCATCAACGCTAAGTAAACAATAGAAGAAGCTGTTCTAAAAGGGATTTCATCAGGTAATTCACCATCAAAGATTAGCCAAGATATAATAAATAGTGGAATTGATACCGCAAGCCCCCCTGTAGTCATGACTAAACCTGATACATCCGCATCTATTTTTTTGATTGCGATGGCCGAACTAAGCTGACCGAGTACGCCTATAAATGCCAAAAATACGCCTAGCATGACGTTGCTTCCCATACCTGCACCTTCGATAAATATTACAAACAAGCCCAACAATCCTATAAAAATACCAATCAGCTTGTGCATTAATAACGCATTTTCACCTAAGAAAAAATGCCCGAAAATACCTGCTAATACGGGAGAAACTCCCCAAACAAGCGCAATCCATCCAGACGGCATATAGCTTGCTGACCAATAAGCCATCAGCATCGCAACATAAATGCCAATACCAGATGCAAGATAGGCTTTAATCGAGTTTTTAGACAATGAAAACTGATGGCGTAATACTGTCACAAGAAAACCTGCCACCACACAACCAAGAATCATTCGCATGGTAACGCCAAATAAAAACCCTACGTCATCGCCACCACTCCACTTGATTGCAAGCGGAGTGGTTGACCAAATAATGATGACACCTAAAAAGGCTAGCTTAATCGCCATATCTATTTCCTATTCCTACCATTTAAACTTAAAACTCATAACCAATAACCCCAAAAACAAAAAAGCCGCAGAAATCTGCGGCTTTTTAAGAATATTGCTTTTTGCTAAAATAGCTAACGGTACTTAAAACTCACACACAGAATATCGATACGCGACAAATCGGCGTAGATAAGAAACTGCTCGTAATGTGAAAATTAAGTTCATGAAAGGAGTGTCTGCTTATTTTTATGGGAATGCAATAAAAATTTAACAAAGCCATGGGCTAGAAAAATCTTGTTCTGGCATGTTTGCAACTTTTTTCTCGATAGACTCAAGTGAACGAACCAAGGTTACTGTTTTCTTCTCAAGTTGTTTTAATTTTTTGTCTCGAAACTTTTTTTCTACTACAGGAATTTCAACACCGGCACTAATAACCGTTGCACGGGGTTTTGTTCGGCGATCAAAAGTCGTGTAATAAAGTGCGGTATAAAGGTTGTGAACATCTTTGTGCAGAGCCTCTAAATTAGTTAGCTGGGGAATATTAACTAATTTATAGCCTTCTTTAGCATGCCATTTACCTAATAAACAGGCATCACAAGTAACAGGTTTCTTGATTTTATCTTGTGGGTGATTGGCAAGTAATTTATGTGCTTGCTTAATCAGCTCGATATGATCAGGTTTAGATTTTTGAAGAATTGTTATTATTTGATTTTTGTTCATATTTTAAGCATATTCTTTTGCAAATAGAATGCAAGTCTAGTCAGATAGGGTGTGATACGATTGGAGCATGATGACAAATACACATGAACATAGAACCTTTATCCTCCCCGTCCGGGTCTATTACGAAGACACCGATGCAGGTGGAGTGGTATACCATTCTAACTACATTAATTTTTTTGAGCGCGCCCGTACAGAATGGCTTCGGCAATTAGGTTATGAGATGGATGAACTGGTGCGTGATGAACAAATGGTCTTTGTAGTCAGAGCACTAAACTGTGAATATTTACGCCCTGCCATCTTTAATGACGAACTTTTTGTCTCCGCTGAAATCATAGAGATGGGTAACACCAGTATTCAGTTTGAACAAAAAGTAATGCGAGTGAGTAAAGAGGTCGATAAAACCGATGAGGCTTACATCACATTAGCAAAAGGGCAAGTTACCGTGGTAAGCGTTGATAGCAATAAATTTAGACCCAAACGCTTGCCAAAAAAATTATTAGAAACAATTAAAGAGATTGCTGAAAGCTAGTCAGTGATTAGTCCCCTCCACCTAGCAGGGGGGGAGGGTTAGGGAGGGGGGTGGAATGCTTGAAGAGAATATAGCTCTCTAAACTTTCTACCCCCTCCCCAGCCCTCCCCCTGCTAGGTAGAGGGAGTAAAAAGACAAACAATAAGTACGCAAGGGGAAAGCAGTGTCATTTGACCAAACCATATTAAAATTAATACTCGATGCCAGCCTGATTGTAAAAATAGTCATGGTTATTTTGGTGTTAGCATCACTTGCCTCGTGGACATTAATGTTCATAAAATCCAGTCAAATAAGAAAAGCACAAAAAAGATTAGACGTTTTTGAAGATCGTTTTTGGAGCGGTATTTCCCTTAATAAGCTTTATAGTGACTTAGCACAGCGTACTAACCGAGAAGGGATGGCGGCTATCTTTTTTGGTGGCTATCACGAGTATGCACGTTTAAATAAAGGCGCGACACCTAGACAGCTTCCTATTATTGATACCGCACAACGTGCCATGCGAGTTGCCGAAACGCGTGAACTTGATAAATTAGAGCAAAATCTTACATTCTTAGCAACGGTGGGTTCTACCAGCCCGTATATTGGTTTATTTGGCACAGTTTGGGGGATCATGAATTCATTCTTATCATTAAGTGCGATGAAACAAGCAACACTAGCCGTCGTCGCCCCAGGTATTGCAGAAGCCTTAATCGCAACGGCGATTGGTTTATTTGCGGCAATACCAGCGGTTATTGCCTACAACCGATTTAGCGATAAAGTCGACCGTATCGCAGTACGCTATGAAAATTTTAGGGAAGAATTCACCACATTATTAGAACGCCAAGTTCATTTAAAGAAGGATGATGTGTAATGTCACGCCGTTGTAAGAAAAGACGCGCAATGGCAGAAATGAACGTCGTGCCCTATATTGACGTAATGCTAGTGTTGCTGATTATTTTTATGGTAACAGCGCCGATGATGCAAACCGGTGTTCAGGTTGATTTACCCAGTGCAGATGCCAGCACATTAGAGACTGGCGAAGGGCAAGAGCCGATTACGATTTCTGTTGATGGCAAAGGCAGTATTACACTTGAAGATGGTGAAAGTACCTACGCAGAAATTAGTGAAACGGAACTAATTACACGTATGACAGGTCAATTAGGTGATAAGAGCTTGCGTGCTGTAAACATTAGAGCTGATAGCAATATTGCCTATAAACAGATTATGCGAGTAATGGTTGCGGCACAAAAAGCGGGTGCTAAAAAAATAGGTTTAGTTGCTGATTTAGCGGCAGAAGATAAATAATTATTCATTCATGATAAAAATATTTTTAAGACATCCCATGGCAATGATAGGTGCAATCTTATTTCACGTGCTTATTGTTGGGCTTTTTGTACTGAGTTTTGATTGGACAGAAAAGCCAGAGATGGCAGAAGCTGGAATTCCTGTTTCTATCATATTACCTAACGCCGAAGCATTAGAGCTACCTACAAAAATAGGCAATACTGAAAAGGAGCCTGAAAAACAAATAGTGGAGCCTGAGCCGTCTGAGGAATCAATAAAAGCCGCAGAAGCTATAGAAAAAAAGCAAGAACAACAACAGTTAGCAACAATTGCAAGACAAGAGGCTGCACTTAAAATAAAAGAAGCCACCGAAAAGAGATTACTTGAACAAGCACGGGCGAAAAAAAAGCTAGCAGATCAAAAGCTAGCAGATCAAAAGTTAGCCGAACAAAAGAAAACCGAACAGGAAAAAGCAAAGCGAGAAAAAGAGAAGCAAGCAGAAAAGGCAGAACAAGAACGTAAAGCCGAGGAACAAAAAATAGTAGAAAAAGCAAAGCAGAAGGAAGAGGCGCTTGCGAAAGAAAAGACAGAAAAAGAAGCCAAACGCAAAGCAGAAGAAAAGGCTAAGAAAATAGCAGAAGCGAAAAGAGAAGCACAGGCAAAGAAGGACGCACAAGCTAAAAGAGATGAGCAAGCTATAAAGGATGCGCAAGCCAAAAAGAACGCGAAGAAAAAAGAAGAAAGAAAAAAACGAGAGAAAGCAAAACGCTTAGCAAAGGAAAAAGAAGCCAAAGAAAAGAAGCAAGCAGAAGAACGAGCAGCCAAGATCAAGGCCGAAAAAGAAGAGGCTGAACGACTAGCAAAGAAAAGGGCGGCAGAAAAAGCAGCGGCTATAAAAGCTGCAAAGCTAAAAGCAGAGAAAGAAGCTGCAGAAAAACTAGCAGCAAAAAAAGCGGAATATCACCGTAAATGGAAAGAAGCACAAGAAAAGAAAAAGGCAGATGCAATCGCGGCAGAAGCTAGAAAGAAAGCCGCAGCAGAAGCTGCATCAAACAAAGAGGCGTTAGTAAAAGCCAAAAGAGGCGCACAGATATCATGGGGAAGCAAAATTCAGCGCCACGTAAAACGACGCTGGCATCCGCCTCCAGGAACAAGCGGAAAGTCAGCAAAAGTTAAGATTACGGTATCTGCAAGTGGCTATATTTCTAGTGGTATAAAGGTTTTATCTTGCTCAGGTAGTGATGAATTTTGTGCATCGGTAAAAGATGCCTTTGAACAAGCAGAACCACTGCCAAGACCGCCAAGTAAATTTAATTTTAATAAATCAGATCGAACTATTACATTTATTATGGACTAATAGCTTATGAGAAATGGAAATAAAATGGACAAGGTGAGTAACTCTAAAACACAAATCATCGAAAAAAGGGGGGGGTGGTCTATAAAAAAAGCCTTTTTACCCCTGTTTTCAGTGATTTTTATACTTTTGAGCTCTTCTACCTATGCAGAATTAGAACTGCATATATCAAAAACATCAGATGATGGCATCCCTATCTATATTGCTAACATTTCAGCAGGAATTCCCGGTGGGCACAACGGTATAATTGAAGCAGATTTAAAGCGCAGTGGTCGCTTCACCATAGTTAATCGTTCAAAAATACCAAACATAGCGTCCTACGGCGAAACATTGAATGCAGGTGCATACCAAGATATTGCAGACTATATCGTGCGTGGTAAAGACAATGGCAACGGTGGTTTATTTATTGAGTTAGTCAGCACAACAGACAATGCAAAAACAAACTACACCATTACCGCGAATGAAAATCCACGTCGCCCTGCACATAAGGCAGCAGACTTAATCTATGAAAAAATTACCCGCAGAAAAGGTGCTTTTGACACACGTTTAGCTTATGTCACCGTAACCAATAGCACGAGTAAGAATCGTACCTTTAGGCTGTATATTTCAGATTCTGACGGAAATAATCCTCAATCTATTTTAAGTTCACGTCGCCCTATCATGTCGCCAGCATGGTCACCTGATGGTAGTGAACTGGCGTATGTTTCATTTGAAAAAAATACTTCCGCAATTTATGTACAGAATATTTTCACTGGCGCAAAGCGATTGATTTCCGCACGTGAAGGTATTAATGGAGCGCCAGCATGGTCGCCCGATGGCTCACGTATTGCGATGAGTTTGTCTATTAATGGTAATCCTGAAATTTATACAATTAATACAAAAAGTGGCGCATTAAAAAGAATTACAAACTCAAGTGCTATTGATACTGAGCCAGCTTGGAATGGAACAGGTTCAATTATTTTTACCTCAAATCGCGGTGGAAGCCCACAACTATATCGTATTAGCGCAAACGGTGGTGACGCTCAACGCATAACCTTTGATGGTAAATATAATAGCGCTGCCGATATTGCGAATAACAAAATAGCATTTATCAGCGGCAATCGTGGTGCATTTCATGTGGCGATTAAATCGATGAGTGAGTCGGGTAAAAATATGCTCTCAAATGGTCGTTTAGATGAATCTCCAACATTAGCACCAAACGGTGCAATGGTTGCCTATACCACGTTACGCAATGGGCAAAATACCTTAGCCGTGGTTAGTGATAATGGAAAATCAAGACAGTTTTTAACATCTCCCGCTGGCGATGTTCGTGAGCCTGCATGGTCTCCGTATTTACACAAATAAACTTTTACAAAGGACAAAATAATGAAAAACATCAAAATAAGATTAATGCTTTTACCGCTTTTATTGAGTACCTTAGCATTAGGAGCTTGTAGCCAAAATGCCAAGCAAGATGATAAAAATGCAGGTACAGTAACATCTAGTCAAGGTGGTGATGGCACGAAAAGTGGCACTATAGGTGCAGGCGGTGCTTCTGGAGTAAATAGCAATAGTACACGTGGGGATTACTTACCGAATCAGAACGTAAATAATGATCCAAATAATACTAATGATTTAACATTGTCAGGTTTGAATGACCCAAGTAATTTACTCTCAAAAAGAGTGATTTATTTTGATTACAATAAAGCAGGTATTCGCCCTGAATATATGATTTTAATTAATACGCATGCAAAATTGGCGGCTAAATATCCACAGTTAAAAATGCGCCTAGAAGGTCATGCCGATGAGCGTGGATCACGTGAGTACAATGTGGCATTATCAGAACAACGTTCGCAATCAGTAAAACGTCTTATGGGTATACAAGGCGCAAGAAGTGGACAAATCAAGACCATTGGTTACGGTGAGGAGGTGCCTATCGTAACAGGTCATGATAAAGATTCTTGGCAGCAAAATCGTCGCGTTGAAATTAAGTATGATAATTACTAGAGGCTAGAGATAAAAGTAGATGAATAAATTATTAACAGGGGTAATTCTCAGTTTATTGTTATCGCTTAGCTCGGTTTATGCCGAGGTAAGCCCAGAAACAGTCGTGGATATTTTTCAGCGTCTAGAAGCGCTTGAGAAAAAAACACGTGAGTTAAATGGTGAAAATGAGGTTCTTAAACATCAAATAAGCCAGTTAAAGAAAACCCAAAAACAGGGTTTCTTAAATGTAGATGAGCGACTTGAAGAGCTGGCTAATATGAAGAAGAAGCCAGAGGCAGAACTAAAATCTGAATCTAAACCAGAGGCCAAAAAAGATGATGGGGATGCTAAAACCAAGAATGATGCAAAAGTAAAAATTATTGAGAGTAGTGAAATAACCAAGACCTCCGATGATAAAAAAGAAACATCAACTGTCACAACAGCATCAAAAGCCACAGAGCAACAAGCTAAAAAAAATTCAGCTGTCACGTCTACATCTAACAAAAAAATTAGAGCACCCAATAGCTATGAAAGAGAAACTTATCAAGCGGCCTTCAGTTTAATGAGTAAATCACCATCTGCAGCGACTAAAGCCTTTCAAGAATATATAAAAATGCAGCCAGAAAGTCCGCTAGCTGCTAACGCACAGTATTGGATTGGTGAAATCATGTATTCGCACAATAACTATAAAGGTGCAGTGCAAGAATTTATTAAGGTATTACAAAAATATAAATATAGTGATAAAGCACCCGATGCCGCTATCAAGCTGGGTTACAGCTTCTATGCGCTAAAAAATTGGAAGTACGCGAGAAGAACATTTGACGATGTTATTAAATATTTTCCTGACAATAAAAATGCTGTCAATTTGGCGCAAAGACGTTTGGCAAAAATGACAGCAGCAGGAAATTAAAAAAGTACTGTTAATTACTTTTTTAATTATCGTTATTTCGGAGGTGGCTGTAATCCACGTTGTACTGTAGTACAGTTGCATAGATGGATAATGGCATTAGCCAGTATGACGATATTTTTCCTTAATTTGGGTCTTGAAAGAAAATATACGAAGTAGAGTAATCACTAAACTCAAAGTAAATCTTCTTATCTTCATTGTCATCAACTTTCCCATTTAAGTTGATATCCATATAGCCATATCCGTAGCGATAAGGGCGGTCTTTATCATTGCTAGTGCCTAATGCAGTGGTGAGCTTATCAATTTTCATAAATCGTTTTACCAGCTTTTCACCTGCATAAATTTCTAAAATGCCATCGGTACCTGTCCAGTTTTGTAAAGCACGACCAAACTGGTTTTGTGTTTCTTGTGTGCAGCCCGTGAGGCTTAAAACAGCGGCTGCAATTAATAGTTTTGTTTTCATGAGGTTCTCTCCTATGCTTAGTCTGAGGAATATTAATGATGATACTTTACTACGTTCACGACCCAATGTGCAGTTGGTGTTGGGGTTTTCGTCCAACTTGGCAAATAATTCAAACTAACTTACCTGATAATATCCAAGTTAAATACTTGCTAGGAGGTCTTGCGCCTGATAGCAGTGAAATGATGCCAAAAGCCATGCAGACGGATATAGCGGGATATTGGAAGAAAATTCAGCAACATATTCCTGGTACAGAGTTTAATTTTGATTTTTGGGATAAATGCGAACCAAGGCGCTCAACCTACCCTGCTTGCAGGGCAGTGATTGCTGCGCGCAAACAGGACTCTGAGATTGAACAGCGAATGATTGAGGAAATCCAAATAGCTTATTATCTTAATGCTAAAAATCCTTCTGATAGCGAAACACTCATTGATATAGCAAAACAACTAGGCTTAGATGAAGAACGATTTGCATCTGATTTAGAGGGTATTGAAACACAGCAACAGTTAGAAAAAGAGATTCATCTTGGGCAAAACATTGGGGCAAGAGGTTTTCCGAGTCTGATTTTGGAAATCAACGGGGTGTATCAAACAGTACCACTTAATTATAATGACCCTGTACCTGTATTAAATTTTATCAAAGGGAAGACTCGTTTAGCTCTGTAAAATATAGAAACTTGATAAGAGGGCTGAATTTATAGAACCTCTAATCGGAGGTTCTAAGGAGCTTGATCCAGCTCATATTTCTTAATGCGGTATCGTAGTTGTCTAAACGTCATGCCTAAACTCTTGGCTGCAGCTGTTCTATTCCAGCGTGTTTGGTCAAGCGCTTGAAGTATCTCTTCTCGCTCATTTTGTGGATTAGCAAATGACTGCTTCTGTTCAGGCTCAATAGCATTAAATGTTTGGCTTTTAATAACAGGTTTTGCTATAGGTAATTGTAAATCTTCTGGCTCGATAAATTCACCATCAGCTAACGTACAAGCACGTTCTAGAATATTTTCTAACTCACGTACATTCCCAGGGAATGAGTAATTGGTCAAAGCATTGATTGATCTTTGGGATAGTTGAGCTTTGGGTAAGTCCCAACGATCAGCAATTTGCAGGAGGAAGAATTCTGCAAGTAGCATAATGTCGTCACCACGGGCATTTAATGGAGGTACATCAAGCTTAATAACATTAAGACGGTAGAATAAATCTTGTCTGAAATTGCCTTTTTCAACCTCTTCTTCTAAGTTTTTATGCGTGGCACTTAGTATTCTGCAATCGGTAGGAATTTCTTCTACGCCACCCACTGCTTTTACGGCTTTTTCTTGAATTACTCTGAGTAACTTAACTTGCATACTCAGTGGTAAATCAGCCACTTCATCTAAAAATAGTGTGCCATGATTTGCGGCTTGAAAAAGGCCAATTTTATCTTCAATAGCACCTGTAAAACTGCCTTTTTTATGACCAAAGAATTCACTTTCCATTAAACTTTCGGGTATTGCACCACAGTTTACAGGCACAAAAGCACTGGATGATCTGGGGCTCAGCTCATGAATCTGTTTGGCCACTAATTCCTTACCTGTCCCTGATTCACCGTGAATAAATACAGGAGCTTGGCTACGTGCAAGTTTATCGATTGTTCTTTTAAGAAGTTCAATCGGGGCTGAGTTACCAATAATTGCGGTAGTACTTTCAGGTTTTGACTTAACGACGGGTGCTGGTGAATCGTTGTTTTCCGATAGTTTAAGCGCAGTATGTACTAAGTCACGTAACTTGGTTAAATCTACAGGCTTAGAAACAAAGTCATAAGCACCTGCTTTTAGTGCTTCAACTGCTGCTTCCATACTGCCAAAAGCAGTAATGACGGCAACAGGAATATGAGGTACTTCACGTTGAATATAGCGCACAATATCAAAGCCTGTGCCGTCAGGGAGTTTCATATCTGTTAAGCAGAGATCTGGCTTAAATTTTTGGATTTCTAGCAAGCCTTCTTTTACAGTACCTGCTGTTGCGGTATCTAAACCCATGCGTAATAAAGTTAGCTCTAAAAGCTCACGAATATCTGGCTCATCATCAATTACTAAAACGCGTTGTGTCATTATATTCTCTCTTCTTTTTAGTTTTTCTTTTTATTGTTGTTATCAGTTTTCAAGATTTGATTGTGAAAATATTAATCTAAAACAGCTACCACCTGCGGGTAGTTTTACATATTCAAGTGTAGAGCCGTTGCTTAGGCATAATTCTCGTGCCATAAATAAACCCAGTCCTGTGCCTTCATCACCCTTTGTTGAGGTTGTGAAAAATGGCTCAAATAAGCGTTCAATGTTCTTTGTTGGTACGCCTTTTCCATTGTCTATGATATTTAACATGATGTCTCTGGTATGTGATGGATGGCTTCCTTGAATATCAATATGTAATTTACGAACATCATCTTTTGCATATTTTTCAGCATTACGGCATAAGTTCCACATCACTTGATGTAAGTGTGTTGGATCAAACTGAATGGAGGCATCGGCAACATCCATGAATAAATTAATTTGTTTTCTATTTAATGAAGATTGAACGGTAAATTCATTAATAAAATCATTGAGCCATAATTTAAGCCTGATATTTTCTCGTTTAGGGTTACTCTTACGGGATAGATTTAATACACTTTCAATCGTACCATTCATGCGCTTAGAATTTGATTGAATGATTTGAATCATGCGTTCATCCGCTTTATCTAATAACTCAGACTCAGATAGTAACTGTGCGGCATGGCTGATTGCTCCAAGCGGATTACGAATTTCATGAGCAATATTCGCTGTTAATTGACCGAGTGATGCCATTTTTACATCTTGCTGTTTTTCACGTTGTTGTCGGGTATCTTCCAAATACATTAAAACAACACCCTGATTTTTAACACCAAGCTGAGATAAGCGCATGGTAAATTCTGTCGTTTTCCAATGCTTAATATCGTAGCTGGCAACTTTAGGTGAAACTTTATCTAGCCAATATCTTAGATGAGCGTGTAACTCGGGAGCAAAGCTCTGCAAAGTTTCATTGCGCCAGTCTTCTGGCTGACCCAGCATATCCCATGCTGTTGGATTTAGATGGCGAAGCTGTCCAGACTGATCAAGTACCACAATTCCTGTTTGTAACTGATCTAAAATTGACTGATTAAGCTGTGAAAGGTTTGCTAAATCAATACCTCGACGTTTTGCTAATTCAGCTGTTTTTGATGCGTTTTCAAACCAGCTACCAGCAAGCCATGAAATGATCATAATAAAAAATGACAATACGCCAGTATGAAACATTTCAAATGAGCTGTTTTGTTGTTGTGTCTGTAAATAGGCTTCTATTGTAAGCAATGCGATAACGGTACAAGCAGCTATCAATAATGAACCTTGACCTGGGCGTAGCACACTTGGAAGGATTACGGGTAATAGTAATAAAGTACCTAAGCCAGAATTGAGTCCTCCGCTTGAATAAACAATTATTAAGAGAAAAATAATATCAGTAATTGTGTGTAGGTAGACTTGTTTTGAAAAACTTGGGCTACGAAAGTGTGTAAGAAACACACCAACAACGGAAATACCAAGGTAACTATTGGTTGCATTAGTGAATAATCCGTTATCAAAAGTACCTAGCTGCAATGAGACGTTAGTGGATAGACCAAAAGCAAGCATAATGCCTGCAAGGATTAAGCGGTAAACACTATAAAGCTGTATTGGGCTCCACGGATCGGAGCCAATAATTAAATCTTGGCTGGAGGGGGCATGACTATTCCCTAAATCTCCCGCCCTGCGTGCTCTAGACTGCAAAATACTTTATCCCCTTGTTTTATTGCTTCATTTTCTGGAATATGTAAACCACAGTGCAGGCACTTGACCATCGTGTTATTTTCGGCGCTTTCATTGCGAGAGCTGTCCTTTTTTAACTTAGGTGTTGGTTCATCCAGTTTTATTTTTATCAATTTTACAACATACAAGCTGACTGCCAGCAGAACGAGAACAACTAAAAGACGTCCCATAAGTAAAAATCTCACTAAAAAAGGTAAAAAGGGGTAAATGATGTGTAATAAACACTTATTTTACCATTAATTGAATAATAGGCTTAATTCTTTCTACCTTATCTATAATATCTACTATATTCCGATTAATAGTGATGCCTTGAAGTTGGCTTCCTATACTTCTTCTATTACAAAAGAGTAAAAAGTAATGAATCTCCACGAATATCAATCAAAGCAACTCTTTGCTAGTTACGGAATTTCTGTACCGCAAGGTGTTGCCATTAACGCTTTAGATGAACTTGAGCCCGCTACCCAAACATTGGGTGGAACAGGTTGGGCAGTAAAAGCACAGGTACACGCTGGCGGACGCGGTAAAGCAGGAGGTGTAAAAATCACCCAAAGCTTAGCTGAAGCAAAAGAAGCTGCAAGCAATATGCTAGGGCAATCACTCGTTACGCATCAAACCGATGCAGATGGCATGCCTATCAATACACTATTAATTGAATCACTAACTGATATTGCCAATGAGCTTTATCTAAGTTTAGTGGTTGACCGCGCAAGTAGACGGATTACGGTGATGGCTTCTACCGAAGGTGGCATGAATATCGAAGAGGTGGCAGAAGAAACACCTGAGAAAATTCTAACTGAAACCATCGATATTATTGCAGGCTTTCAGCCTTATGTAGCAAGAAATTTATCATTTGCATTGGGACTAGAGGGTGTGCAGATTCGCCAATTCACGGCTCTATTGGGGTCATTAGTCAAACTCTTTATTGAAAAAGATGCCTCACTCATGGAAATCAATCCATTAGTAGTGACGACTGAAGGTAATTTAATGGCGCTGGATGCCAAAATAAATTTTGATGACAACGCGCTTTACCGTCAAAAAGATATTGTTGCGATGCGCGATATTACGCAAGAAGATGAGCGTGAATCAAAAGCTGCAGAGTTTGAGCTTAACTATATTCACCTCGATGGTGATATTGGTTGCATGGTCAATGGTGCAGGCTTGGCAATGGCAACAATGGATTTGATTAAACTGCATGGTGGTGAGCCAGCAAACTTCTTAGATGTAGGTGGCGGAGCAACCGCAGAACGTGTGGCAGAGGCATTCAAGATTATTCTGTCTGATCCTGCGGTAAAAGGTATTCTCGTTAATATTTTTGGTGGAATTGTACGTTGTGACTTAATAGCAGAAGGTATTATTCAAGCAGTAAACGAAGTGAATGTTAGCGTGCCTGTAGTTGTGAGATTAGAAGGCACAAATGCACCAGAAGGACGAGCATTATTAGCAGATAGTGATATGAATATTATAGCGGCAGAAACTTTGGCGGATGCTGCGGATAAAATTGTTGCAGCGGCGGGAGAACAATAAAATGAGTGTATTAATTAATAAAGACACCAAAGTTATCGTACAAGGCTTTACGGGTCAACAAGGTACATTTCACGCCACACAAGCTATCGAATATGGCACAAAAATTGTCGGAGGAGTCACTCCAGGTAAGGGTGGGCAAATACATCTTGATCGTCCTGTTTTTAATACGGTGCGTGATGCTGTAAATGAAACAGGTGCAGACGCATCAATGATATTTGTGCCGCCACCCTTTGCAGCAGATGCAATTTTAGAAGCAGCAAGCGCAGGTATAAAAATTATTGCCTGTATTACAGAAGGTATTCCTGTGATGGATATGCTTAAAGTAAAAGCATCATTGATGACAGATTACCCAGATACTTATTTAATTGGCCCAAATTGCCCAGGTTTGATCACACCAGGGGAATGTAAAATTGGCATTATGCCAGGCTCAATTCATCAAGTAGGTAAGATTGGTATCGTATCTCGTTCGGGCACGCTTACTTATGAAGCCGTTCACCAAACAACGCTTGCAGGGCTTGGTCAATCAACCTGTATCGGTATTGGTGGAGACCCCATCCAAGGTATGAACTTTGTAGATTGCTTAAAGCTATTCAATGAAGATCCTCAAACCGAAGGTATCATTATGGTCGGTGAAATTGGAGGAAGTGCAGAAGAAGATGCGGCAGATTACATTAAAGAGTTTGTAACAAAACCCGTTGTTGCATACATTGCAGGTGTAACAGCACCAGCAGGAAAACGTATGGGACATGCAGGTGCAATCATTGCAGGTGGAAAAGGTACGGCAGAGCAAAAAATAGCTGCGTTAGAAGCTGCGGGTGTTGATGTTGTGCGCGCGTTAACGCAAATGGGCGAGAAGATGAAAGAAAAGTTTTCGTGAGCGCCTTTCTTATCGTAGATACTAAGATCAAAGATCCTAGTGTCTACGAGGAGTATAAAAAGCTGGCTAAGCCGATTGCCGAAAAATACGGGGGTGTTTATCGTGCAAGAGGTGGAGCTATCGACCTGGTGGAAGATACACTCTGGGCGCCAACTCGGGTTGTCATTATAGAGTTTCCTGATACAAAAAGTGCTAGAGCTTTTATCGACTCGAAAGAGTATGCGCCTGTTAAACCTTTACGTACCGAGAATGCTGATTGTACTTTGTTTATCCTAGATGCAGATTAAATTACACTTACTTATGTATGCGATCTAAGCATAACGTATAGCTGATCTTTTAAGTGTAAGCGCTTCTTTTTCATTTCTTCAATAACATCATCAGATGGATTCTCAATACCCTGTTCAACGCGTACAAGTTGATGAACAATCTCGTCATACTCTTTAAAAAGTCGCTGGAAATGACCATTTGATATTTTTAACGCATGGATTTGATCGTTATATTCAGGAAATTCGTGGTGTAAATCATGACTTTCTGCAAACATGATACTTCTCTCTAGTTTTAATTGACTTTCATTCTAAGCATACACTTTTTATTATTTATGGCTTTGATGCAGCTCAATTAATCTGCTTTGCTAGGTGAGCAAGTGAGACGCTTGGAAACTTTTATGCTAAAGAGCTGAAAACTTTGTTCGTATTATAAGAAACTCCCCTTTAAATTCCTAAAACTAGTGATATACTTCGCGCCTTGAATCTGTGCCGGTGTGGCGGAATTGGTAGACGCGCTGGATTCAAAATCCTGTTCCCTCTGGGAGTGTCGGTTCGATTCCGACCACCGGCACCACTTCATTCAAATCATAAATGCTCCATCCAAAACTATGACAAAAACTAAAACACAAGGTTACTATCTAGAAGATTTAAGCGTAGGTATGTTTGCTGAAACCAGCATGGTTGTTTCAGCAGATAAGATAGAAAAATTTGCTGAGTTATCAGGCGACTATAATCCCATTCATATGGATGCAGAATTTGCTGCGACAACGCCATTTGGTAAGCGAATTGCTCATGGTGCATTATCAGCATCATTGATTTCTGCTATTTTAGGCAATGATTTACCTGGCCCTGGGGCAATATTTCTTGAGCTTAATATGCGTTTTAGAAAGCCTGCTTTTATTGATGATGAAATTGTTGCACGCGCTGAGATTGCAGAAATCAAAGAGAAGTATGGGCATGTAAAAATGAAGGTGCAATGCTCAGTGAACGGAAAAGTTATTATCCGCGGTACTGCTGGTGTAATGGTACCCAAAAGACCTGTAGAAGAAGAGTCTTAGTCTTTTAGTTTTTATAATTACTGATTGTCTGTGAGAAACGAGTGAAATGAAACTAAGTGATTTCAAATATTCACTGCCTCCTGAACTCATTGCTCAAGAAGCACTAGAAGAGCGCACATCAAGTAGAATGTTGTACCTTGATGCCAAATCCAGTCCAGCTACTATCCACGATAAAATATTTTCTGATATTTTAGATTTAATCCATAAAGATGATCTGCTTGTTTTTAATAACACGCGAGTTATTCCTGCGCGATTACAGGGCAATAAAGAAAGCGGTGGCAAAGTCGAAGTCATGGTTGAGCGGGTGTTGGATGATCATCGCATCCTCGCACATGTTCGTGCTAACAAATCACCTAAAGCAGGTGGAAAGTTATTGCTCGAAGGTGTTTTGCAAGCAGAAGTCATAGGGCGTGAAGATCGCTTATTCGAAATACGTTTCTTACATAAACGTACAGTTTATGAATTACTTGAAGAATATGGTCATATCCCCTTGCCACCGTATATTGAGCGAGAGGATACCGAAGCAGACAAAGAGCGCTATCAAACTGTATTTGCCAAAAAGCTTGGTGCCGTTGCCGCACCAACCGCAGGCTTACATTTTACCGATGAGTTGTTGCAAGAGATAAAAGAAAAAGGTGTAGCAACCGCGCAGGTAACTTTGCACGTAGGTGCGGGTACATTTTTGCCAGTAAGCGTTGATAATTTGGATGATCATGTAATGCACGCTGAGTGGGTAGAGGTTGAACAGCAGGTTTGTGATGCAGTTGATGCGTGCAAAGCGCGTGGTGGTAGAGTGATTGCAGTGGGCACAACAAGTGTACGCAGTTTAGAATCTGCGGCTAAAGAGACAGGTACGTTACAGCCGTTTATGGCTGATACCAAACTCTTTATTACTCCAGGCTATGAGTTTAATGTTGTTGATGCGATGGTGACTAACTTTCACCTATCAGAATCTACTTTATTGATGTTAGTTTCTGCTTTTTCAGGTTATGAAAATATTATTCAAGGCTATAAGCACGCAATTTCAAAGAAGTACCGCTTCTTTAGCTATGGCGATGCTATGTTTTTAACGAAAAACACATACAAATCATCGAAAAAGAGGGGGGGTGGCTTATAAATATAGTACTTTTATAAGCCACCCCCCCCTCTTTTTCGATGATTTGTATGATATTTAAGACTTTTTAACGATCAGAAAGCTCCAAATTATTCCAAATAGATAAACTTGGTTCAACTCTATTCATAGAGTAAAAATGTAAACCCGGCGCGCCACCAGCAATGAGTTTCTCACACATTTGAGTGACAAATTCATTGCCTAATTTCTGGATAGATTCTAAATCATCGCCGTAACCTTCAAGACGTTTACGCAACCAACGGGGGATCTCTGCACCCGTGCCATCAGAGAATCGTGCAAGCTGTGTAAAGTTTGTAATTGGCATGATACCGGGGACTACAGGTTGGTCAGAGCCTGCTTTTCTTACGCTATCAACAAAATGGAAGTAGGCATCAGCGTTGTAAAAATATTGGGTGATCGCTCGGTCAGCACCCGCGTTCATCTTTCGTACAAAATTATCAATATCTGTTTGATAGTTTTTGGCTTGCGGGTGCATTTCAGGATATGCCGCAGCCTCTATCTGAAAATAATCGCCTGTTTCTTTACGGATAAAAGCGATGAGCTCATTGGCATATTGAAAGTCACCAATGTCGCGCATTCCGGAAGGTAAATCACCCCGTAAAGCAACAAGTCGGTTGATGCCGTTGTCTTTATACATTGTAAGGATATCGAGAATCTGCTCGGCACTAGAACCGACACAAGAAAGGTGCGAAGCAGTAGGAATACCTGATTCTTTTTGGGTTTTGATAACGGTGTTGATGGTTGTTTCTTGGGTGGAGCCACCTGCGCCGTAAGTTACCGAAAAGAAGGCAGGATTAAGCGCCGCAAAGGTATCACGTACTTTTGCTAAGTTTTCTATGCCCTTGTTTGTCTTAGGCGGGAAAAACTCAAAGCTGAATGATTGTGCTTTCATACTTAACTCCTTGCTCAAAGTTGATGAGCATATTAAACATAAAAAAGCCTCTTCCTTTGCAAGAAAGAGAAGAGGCTTTTGCTCAGATTAATTAGCCGTGCTAATTAATATCTGTAATGCTCAACCTTGTAAGGTCCTTTCTTATCGACTGAAATATAATCAGCCTGATAATCAGTCAACTCAGTCAAGTTCACGCCGATCTTCTCAAGATGTAAACGTGCAACCTCTTCGTCCAATGACTTAGGAAGCATGTAAACCTTGTTTTCGTACTTTTCGCCATCTTTAAAGATTTCGATTTGAGCAAGCACTTGGTTAGTGAATGAGTTAGACATTACAAAGCTAGGGTGACCTGTTGCACAACCTAAGTTAACCAAACGACCTTGTGCAAGTAAGATGATACGGTTACCAGAAGGTAGAATAATATGATCAACCTGTGGCTTGATCTCTTCCCACTCGTACTTTTCCATATCTGCTACAGCGATTTCATTATCAAAATGTCCGATGTTACAAACGATAGACTCGTGCTTCATTTTAAGCATTTGCTCTTCGTTGATTACGTGGAAGTTACCTGTAGCCGTAACAAAAATATCACCTTGATCAGCCACATCATCCATTGTTACAACGCGGTAGCCTTCCATTGCTGCTTGTAATGCACAAATCGGGTCGATTTCTGTAACCCAAACTGTTGCGCCTAAGCCGCGTAGAGATTGCGCGCAACCTTTACCAACGTCTCCGTAACCTAATACAACGGCAATTTTACCTGCAATCATTACGTCTGTTGCGCGTTTGATGCCGTCAACTAAAGACTCACGACAACCGTAAAGGTTATCAAACTTAGATTTTGTTACAGAGTCGTTTACGTTGATAGCTGGGTAGATTAGCTCGCCTGTTTTTTCCATCTCGTATAAACGGTGAACACCTGTTGTAGTTTCTTCAGTAACACCTTGGATGTTTGGACGGATGTTTGAGTACCAGTTTGGTGATGTTTTTAGTTTTGCTTTAATAGAGTTGTAAAGTGAAACTTCTTCTTCACTTTCTGGATTATCAAGAACAGAAAGATCAGACTCAGCTTTTGTGCCAAGCTCGATAAGCATAGTCGCATCACCACCGTCATCAAGAATCATGTTAGCTGTGTCGCCAT
The DNA here is from genome assembly GCA_026988095.1 of Thiotrichaceae bacterium. Taxonomy (GTDB): domain Bacteria; phylum Pseudomonadota; class Gammaproteobacteria; order Thiotrichales; family Thiotrichaceae; genus Cocleimonas. Next base: position 38,952 of record JALSLX010000058.1, on the reverse strand, counting down.
TTGGCCATTCGAAGATTTTGTGTGCGTAATCCCAGTACTCATCCAATGTCTCGCCTTTAGTGGCAAAAACAGGAACGCCAGAAGCTGCGATAGCGGCTGCAGCATGGTCTTGCGTTGAGAAGATATTACAAGATGCCCAGCGTACTTCAGCGCCAAGAGCAGTCAATGTTTCAATCAAAACGCCTGTTTGGATTGTCATGTGTAAAGAGCCAGCGATGCGTGCACCCTTAAGTGGCTTCTCTTCGCCATATTTTCTACGTAGTGCCATCAAACCTGGCATTTCAGTTTCAGCGATAGTTAATTCTTTACGACCCCAGTCTGCAAGACTGATGTCAGTTACGATGTAATCGTTCATTTTGTATTTCCTGTATTCAATTTTGGAACGCAGTTAAAATTTAAATATTCCTTTGAGCCTCCCTCATTTATTAAAAATAAGGTGCAGCGCTCCTCAAAAGAAGGTGTAATTTAATTTGCCGTCATTCCCGCGTGGGCGGGAATCCATCTGCGTCGAAGTACTTTACTTCGTAGTAGCATGGATTCCTGTTTTCACGGGAATGACGTTATTCTTAATTATGTACTTGCTTTCAATGTATCAGCGCGATCTGTTTTTTCCCAAGGGAGACCGATATCTTCACGACCAAAGTGACCGTAAGATGCAGTCTGGCGATAGATAGGCTTTAGTAAGTCAAGCATAGTAAGAATGGCATAAGGACGTAGATCAAAGTGTTCACGTACTAAAGCTTCTATTCTTTCGTCACTAATAGTGCCTGTGCCGAAAGTATCAATAGAGATTGAAGTTGGCTCTGCAACACCAATCGCATAAGAAACCTGAATTTCACAACGCTCAGCAAGGCCAGCAGCAACAATATTCTTAGCAACATAACGACCCGCGTATGCTGCAGAACGGTCAACCTTAGATGGGTCTTTGCCAGAGAATGCACCGCCACCGTGACGTGCCATTCCACCATAAGTATCAACGATGATTTTACGACCAGTTAATCCACAATCGCCCACGGGACCACCGATAACAAAGTTACCTGTTGGATTAATGTGGTACTGCGTATCAGCATTTAGCCATTCAGAAGGTAAAGTCGGTTTAACGATTTCTTCCATTACTGCTTCTTGAAGGTCGGCAAGGCTAATATCAGGATTATGTTGAGTTGAAAGCACAACCGCATCAATTGCCACAGGTTTGTCATCTTCATAACGAAAAGTAACTTGGCTTTTCGCATCAGGGCGTAAGAAAGGTAGTGTACCGTTCTTCATAAGCTCAGCTTGTTTTGCAACAAGAAGATGAGAATAAGTAATTGGAGCAGGCATTAAAACGTCAGTTTCGTTGCTTGCGTAACCAAACATCAGACCTTGGTCGCCCGCGCCTTGTGATTCTTTATCAGCACGGTCAACACCCATTGCGATATCAGGTGATTGTTGGCCAAGCGCGTTAAGTACTGCACAAGACTCGCCATCAAAGCCGATTTCAGATGAGTTGTAGCCGATGTCATTAACAACATCACGCACAATTCTTTCGTAGTCAATAGTTGCAGAAGTGGTTACTTCGCCTGCAAGTACAACCATGCCAGTCTTAACCAGTGTTTCACAAGCTACACGTGCTTCAGTGTCTTGTTCTAGAATTGCATCAAGGATGGCATCAGATATTTGATCTGCCATTTTGTCGGGATGACCCGCTGATACAGACTCGGAAGTGAATAGATGATTCCCAGCCATATTAAGTTCTCCTAAATATTAGCTGAGCGTCGTTGCGGTAGAAAACTGTTTGAGCCTAGCCTAACGATTCTTTAAAAAAGAAGTTAGATTGCAACGCTCCTCAAACATTGGGCGAATAATATTACACTAGAAATATAAAAAATACCATTTATTAGCTAAACGGTTCTTTAATCAGTACCAAATAGCCGAGAATTCTTGGGTTTGTTTATATTTAGTAGGTATATAACCATTGGGAATTACTGGTGGTTAACTAAAAACCACCAAAATCAGGCATTGTAGTTTCTTCTTTTTTCTCTTTACAGTTTTCAGTGCCAAGTTGATAGGCTTGCTGAAGTGCTTTTTTTATCGCTTCGTTGTCAGCATCGGCGAGGTTATCGATATTTAAAACATCAGTTGCTATTGCTTGTAATTTTTCAAACGCTCCTTCTAGACTTTGTTTTAATTTAAACCCTTCTAAATCAAAACCATCCTCACAAATAAACTCGTCTGCAATGCCTGTTGGCTCGCTAAATACTTTAGTAGATGATTCTAGAACTTCATATTCATACGAGTAATTGCCAATATTATTTTGGCTGGCGACAATGTGAAACACGGCCTCAATACCTTGGTCTCCTAGTATAAATGCATCAAGGTCAACAATGCAGGAAGGTTCGTGATCAGTGCCTTTAAATGAAAAAGGAATAGTCACTTTAATGGAGTTTTTCATACTTTGGCTCGATTTATATTAGTGTTATTTAGTCAGTGCCATAAACAACTGCGGCAATTTCTCTGGTAAACGATTTACATTATCAATAACCGTATAGTGCGAACCAAATATATCACTCACATATTCGTCTGCATTAGGGTCTAGGCTGATACAGTGTGTGTAGATACCGTCGGCATCCAATTCACCAACTGCCTTGTGTGCATCTTTGATAAGTAACTTTTCATCGTCAACATCAATATCTGCAGGTTCGCCATCAGTCAAAATCAATAACAATTTTTTATCAGCTTTTTGGCTGCCTAGGTAATGTCCTGCATGACGCATTGCAGCGCCCATTCGGGTTGAGAAGCCTGCTTCCATTTTTGCAACACGCGCTTTTACTTCATCATTCCAGCGCTCGTTAAAGCCTTTCATATGAAGATATCTTACATCGTGGCGCGTATTGGAGAAGAAGCCACCGATAGAAAACTTGTCATCCAAATTATCAATTGCCCAACCTAATAATGAAACGGCTTCTTGGCTAAGTTCCAATAATGATTGGGTGCTACCGTGAGGAACATCATCAATTGATGCTGATAAATCTAGCAACAAAGTCACGGCAATGTCACGGCCATCATGTTTATGGCTCATGTTTATGCGTGTATCTGGCTGTGCGCCGCCTTTAAAGTCGATTAATGAGCGAATCGCCACATCTAAATCAAGTTCGCTGCCTTCTTCTTGATAACGCACACGCACATAATTTTGCGGCTTTAACATATCAAGAATTTGTTTTAGGCGTTTTGCTAATCCTGCATGTTTTTCCAGCAATTTATCAATATCGGCTGGGTTTCCTGATGGGTGCAAGCTCTCATACAAGCTTACCCAATCAGGGCGATAGCTTTTAGTGTTGTAATCCCACTCAGGATAATGACGTGGTGGAAGTGCAGGAATTTCTTCCTCTTCATTTGCTTTTTTAGGTTCTTTTTCAAACTGCTCTTCGTCATCACCTTCTTCGATAAACACCCACATCCCGCGGTTATCATCGCGATAATCAACCAAGGTATTATCAAAAAATACTTTTGCCGCTTGATCTTCTTGACGGCGTGTTCGGGTGATAAAACCTAGACCAATATTCACCATGTCTTTCGTGCTGGTTTCGGTGTTAGACTCTTCTGCACCTTCCATGAAATCATGAAATTGCTGAACAGTGATCAATATATCTTTATTTTCGTAGCCATGATCAGGGTTTAACAAGGCATATGAAAGCATAGCCAAACGGTGGCGAATACACGACACACCTTTTTCATCACATTCGCCTTCAACAGGTACTGGGTGAAGCGATAGCCATAGTTTTCGTAAGCCAGGGTATTCCTTCATCGCTAAATATTCAACACGTGAATCTTCTAATAAATCGATAGAAATTCGTTGAAATGGGCTGAAGTTGTCCGCCACAATTTGTGAGCTCCAACGACGATGCGAAACCATGTGAGCAAGTACTGCACGGTAACGATCTATACCAGTAACAGTTACATCGCCATCAGTTGTTTCTTTAATATAATCATCAAACACATCAGGGATGCGCATACCGAGTTTGTCGTAATACGGGATTGGTTGGCGCAATTCATCAAACCCCGTTGAATAGGGTACTAAGTATTCTTTATCGTTCCAAAGCCCTTGCAGATACATGCCAAGATTTCGTTCGTTATCTGCAAACAAGGTACCATGGCGCTCTTTTTGCATCATGGCGCGTGCATCTGCCGATTGTAGCGTAAAGTAATCTATTTGCCGCTCAGGGTGATTGCCATAGTTATGAACGCCGTAATCAATCCAGTTTTTTAAACCTTCAAGAGAAATTTGGCTTAGTAAATATGGCATTTGATTCAATAAATCAGGTAAGCCTGGGCTAGGCATGGTGGTATGATGACCATGGATAGAGCCTGTGGTGCGCTCCATCATACTGAATAAGATATCGAGGTAGTTTTTAAACTGTTCTAATGAGCCTAAACGACGACCCGCTTCTTGCAAGGTTGCCATAAAAGGAGGAATAGCAACACCGTTGGGTGTTCGTGAAACCTCCCAAACACCGTCAGAAATTAAGGTGATAGCTTCTTCGCCCAAACGACCCGCCAGTTCAGGGATAATCTCCATAAACTGTAAGACAGGCTCAACGCCACGCCCGATCATACAAATCAGTGACGCACCCTTTAAGTAATCTTGTACACCTTGATTGGTAAGACGTGTTTGCGCATCAATGATGCATTCTTCAAACACATCGTCAATCTGCTCAAAACTACATTTGAGTTGATTGCGAAAGTTTTGAAGCTCGGGCGGGAGTTGTTTTTTTTCTTCGGTTACGCTCATTTTTAACTTCTAATTAGTAGTTATACTTGATTACTTGTCTAGTTGAGTGACTATGAAAATACAGACTCAATAGCATGATCTAATGTTTGTCTTATATCCGCGTCATCCGTAATCGGACGAACTAGCGCCATCTTACAAGCATCTTGTGCATTGATACCGTGATTCATTAAGCTTGCCGCATACACTAATAAACGTGTTGAGATGCCTTCATCCAAGCCGTGACCTTTAAGGTTTCGAGCAACATCGCCAATTTTTACTAGTTTCTTAGCCGTTTCTGCATCAATGCCTGCTTCTTTTGCAATAATGCCTTCTTCTACTTTTGCTGGGGCATAATCAAAATCCATCGCAACGAACCTTTGTTTAGTTGACTGCTTTAGTTCTTTCATTAAGCTTTGATAGCCGGGATTGTAAGATATGACTAATTGAAAATCAGGATGTGCTTTGATCATCTCACCTTTCTTATCAAGTGGTAATTCACGGCGGTGATCGGTTAATGGGTGAATCACAACGGTAGTATCTTGGCGTGCTTCAACAATCTCATCTAAATAACAAATTGCACCAATTCGCGCCGCAACGGTTAATGGGCCATCTAGCCAACGTGTGCCGTTAGCATCGAGTAGATAGCGGCCAACTAAATCAGATGCTGTCATATCTTCATTACACGCTACCGTGATTAACGGCTTATCCAGTTTATATGCCATGTGTTCAATAAAACGAGATTTGCCACAACCCGTTGGCCCCTTTACCATCATAGGTAAACGTGCGTCATAAGCCGCTTGATACCACTTAACCTCATCTCCCTGTGCTTCATAGTAAGGTTCTTCAGTGATTTTGTATTGCTCGATATCTAGTTCTGACATTTGTGCCTGTTCCTAATGAAATTTAATACGAGAAGTATACATCTGTTTAGGATAATTAAAACTGATTAAAAGAGATGAAAAGATAACTAGAACTTATTTAGTGAGCTTGCCATTTTGTTTCACAAAAATGGACAACTCAATTATGTCGGCGTTTTCTGCCGACGTTGTGCACCGAGAGTAAAACTAAGGCACATCAGTTTCGAAGCGCAATGCCTCAAAGGTGAAACAAACACCTGATTTATTTTATCTGCAGTTTTCTTTTTTTGACTTTAAGGGGGGCTGATTAGGTTCTCTAGAGTCGAACATTAGTTACTAGGGAGCTTTTTTAAATAATTTTTTAAGGCATTCTTTGCTCATTATAAAAAATACTCATATCCTTGCTGGTATTTCTCTGCGCTATCTAAAATAAATTCTTGAAACTCTATTGCGGCAGGAGATAATTTTCGACCTTTGCGTGAGACTAAATGCCAGTGGCGTTCTAATGGAAAATTTTCAACATGTAAAATAATTAGTTTGCCAGCTTCTAGTTCTAGTTTGACGGTATGTAAGGCCACTATTCCTAAGCCCAAGCCTGCAACTACAGCGTGTTTAATAGACTCGTTACTGCTCATTTCGTATGAGCTTATGAAATCTAGCTTATATTTTTTAAAGTACCTGCGGATGGCAGCTTTTGTGCCCGAACCTTCTTCACGCACTACAAATGATTCTTTGATGACTTTATCCATGGGTACGTTTTTGGATTTGTATTTTTTAACAACGGGATGTTCGGGTGATGCGATAACGATAAGCGGGTTCTCCATGATTAATCGAGAATCTAAATCAAGCTTGCTGGGTGGTTCCCCCATTATTACGAAGTCAGGATCGTAGTTTTGCAATTGCTTTACTAAAGTTTCACGGTTAGTTATATCTAGCGTGATATTGATATCTTGATGTTGCCTGCTGAACTCCGCCATCATATGAGTAACAAAATGATTGGCAGTGGTTGCTGCTGATATTTTGATTTGTTCGTGCTGCCCTTTTTTTAATTTGGCAATTGAGTTATGCAGTATTTCAAAGCGGCCTATAATCTTATTGGCATGCTTGCGTAGTTTCTCCCCCGCCCTTGTTGCGACGATTTTTTTCCCTTGTCTTTCAAATAAATCTAAACCAACGGTTTCTTCGAGTTGCTTCATCTGCATGGAGACCGCAGGCTGTGTCATAAATAACCTTTCGGCCGCACGCGTGTAACTTTGTGTTTGTGCAACAGATTCAAAAATTTGTAATTGGCGCAGTGTTATATTCATGATTGGCTTTTAGTTTGGAGGTAAAGAAGCATAAGTATTAATTATGTTTTCATCTTATTTAATCAGTTTTAATTATTTTATACCAAGGGTATACTGCCCGCACTGAAAATCTGATAGATATTTCAGAAAATATTTATTGTTATTAATTAAAGAAGGGGTTCCAAATGGATCAGTCCGGTCGTTATGCAGACTTAAGTCTCGACGAAGATACGCTTATAAAAGAAGGCAAGCACATGCTTGTTGCTTACACTATGACGCCAATGCCAGGTTTTGGTGGTTATTTAGAAACTGCTGCTCACTTTGCAGCTGAGTCATCAACAGGTACGAACGTTGAAGTATCAACGACTGATGATTTCACTAAAGACCTAGATGCAATGGTTTACGAGATTGATGAAGCTAAAGGCATCATGAAAATCGCATACCCTAATGACTTATTTGACCGCAACGTAATTGACGGTCGTGCAATGGTTGTATCTTTTCTTACTCTTGCAATTGGTAACAACCAAGGCATGGGTGATGTACAGTGTGCGCAAATTCAAGATTTTCATGTTCCTAAAGCTATGCTAGATATCTTTGATGGTCCTTCGACGGATATCACTGATCTTTGGAATGTACTTGGTCGTCCACGTGTCGACGGTGGTTACATCGCTGGTACTATCATCAAGCCTAAATTAGGTCTACGTCCTAAGCCATTTGCAGAGGCTGCATATCAGTTCTGGCTTGGTGGTGACTTCATCAAGAACGATGAACCACAAGGAAACCAAGTTTATGCACGCATGAAAGATGTTACCCCTCTTGTAGCTGACGCAATGAAACGCGCTCAAGATGAGACAGGTGAAGCAAAATTATTCTCTGCTAATATCACAGCTGACGATCACCACGAAATGTGTGCTCGTGCTGACTACATCCTAGAAACTTTCGGTGAGAACGCGCATCACGTTGCATTCTTGGTTGATGGTTATGTAGGTGGTTGTGGAATGGTTACTACTGCTCGTCGTAACTACCCATCACAGTACTTACATTACCATCGTGCTGGTCACGGTGCGATCACTTCACCTTCATCGGTTCGTGGTTACACTGCATTTGTTCTTTCTAAGCTTTCACGCCTTATGGGTGCTTCAGGTATCCACGTAGGTACAATGGGTTACGGTAAGATGGAAGGTGGTGCTGATGATAGAAACATCGCATACATGATCGAGCGTGATAGTGCAGACGGTCCTTTTTATCATCAAGAATGGTTTGGAATGAAGCCTACTACGCCAATCATTTCTGGTGGTATGAACGCACTTCGTCTTCCCGGTTTCTTCGAAAACTTAGGACACGGTAACTTAATCAACACTTCTGGTGGTGGAGCATACGGTCATATCGATTCTCCTGCTGCTGGTGCAACGTCATTACGTCAGGCATTTGAATGTTGGAAAGAAGGTGCGGACCCTATCGAGTTCGCTAAAGAGCACAATGAATTTGCTCGCGCATTCGAATCATTCCCAGGCGATGCTGACTCGCTCTACCCAGGTTGGAGAGAGAAGTTAGGTGTTCATAAATAGGCAGTAGTTTATTTTGAACAAAAAAGCCCCATTGCTCTTTGAGTAATGGGGCTTTTTTTGTATTTGGAGGGTTTTGAGGCGACTATCCCTAATTGGATGTTGCTCATTATCTCTATTTGCTACAAAATGTTCGATCCAAATTCTCTGCTCCTATTTTAATTGTTATCCCATCAATTATGTATAGCAGGAAATTTATGAAGACCGTATGTTACAAATACGCACAATAATTGATTCCTATGTGGCTTTAGCCTTTATTTGTTAACTCAAAATAGGCCGCACAGTAATCTATTATCACAATTACACCCTTAAACAAGGAGAGCTTAATGTCAAATCGTGCAACTCTGGCTAACGCCATACGCGCTCTTACTATGGACGCTGTTCAAATCCCAAATTCTGGTCACCCTGGTGCGCCAATGGGAATGGCAGACATAGCAGAAGTACTTTATAACGACTTTATGAATCATAACCCGACTAACCCAGAATGGGCTGATCGCGACCGTTTCATTATGTCTAATGGGCATGGTTCAATGTTGCCTTATTCTGTGCTTCATTTAACAGGTTACGATCTTTCGATTGATGATCTTAAATCTTTCCGTAAGTTGCACTCTAAGACTCCGGGTCATCCTGAATACGGTTATGCACCAGGAATCGAGACGACTACAGGTCCTCTTGGTCAAGGCATTACAAACGCAGTGGGTTTCGCACTAGCTGAAAAAGTAATGGCTGCACAGTTTAATAAAGACGGGCACGAGATTGTAGATCACAACACTTACGTTTTCTTAGGTGATGGTTGTTTGATGGAAGGTATTTCACAGGAGGCTATCTCTCTTGCGGGTTCTTTCGGTCTTAGCAAATTGATCTGTTTCTACGATGACAATAATATTTCTATCGACGGTAACGTTGATGGCTGGTTCGTAGATAATACGCCAATGCGTTTTGAAGCATCTAACTGGCACGTACAATCTATTGATGGTCACGATTCAGATGCAATCAAAGCGGCTACTGAGGCAGCAATCGCATCTGATAAGCCTTCATTAATCTGTTGTAAAACAGTGATTGGTAAAGGTATCGGTACAGCTGGCGATAAGAAAGAAGGCGGACACAACATCCACGGTGAAGCACTGGGCGAAGCTGCCCTTGCTGATGCTCGTAAAAATATGGGTTGGGATCACGCGCCGTTTGAAATTCCTGCTGATATTTATGCAGGTTGGGATGCTAAAGAAGCAGGTAAAGCTAAAGAAGCGGCATGGAACGAGAAGTTTGCAGCTTATGAAGCAGCTTATCCTGCAGAAGCTGCTGAATTCAAACGTCGTATGGCGGGTGATCTTCCAGCTGATTTTGAAGCGCAAGCTAACAAATTTATCGCAGAAGTTAATACTAAAGAAGAGTCTCCAGCAACACGTGTTGCATCTAAAGGCGCTCTAAATGGTTTTGCTCCAATGCTTCCTGAGTTCTTAGGTGGTTCGGCTGACCTTTCTCCATCAAATAATACGTTTAACGATAAGTCGGTTCGTATTAATGATGATCACGGTTCTGCTGACATGAACTTCGCAGGCAACTACATTTCTTACGGTGTTCGTGAGTTTGGTATGTCGGCAATTATGAACGGGGTAACACTTCACGGTGGTTTGATGCCTTACGGCGCAACATTCTTAATGTTCTCAGAGTACGCACGTAACGCACTACGCATGGCTGCATTAATGAAGATTCGTACTATCTTTGTTTACACTCATGATTCAATCGGTTTGGGTGAAGATGGCCCAACGCATCAGGCGGTTGAGCAAATTCCAACACTACGTATGATTCCTAATATGGCAGTGTGGAGACCTTGTGATACGGTTGAAACAGCGGTTGCTTGGAAAGATGCAATTAAAAATGAATCTCGTCCTTCTGTATTGATTTTCTCTCGTCAGAATTTACCTTTCCAAAAGCGTGATGCGGCAACAATCACGAACATTGAAAAGGGTGGTTACATCCTTAAAGATACAGACGGAACACCAGACGTTATTGTTATGGCGACAGGTTCTGAAGTATCTCTTGCGATGGAAGCTGCTGAAGCTTCATCGAAGAAAGTACGTGTTGTTTCAATGCCTTCTGTTGAAGTATTTGAACAGCAAGATGATGCTTACAAAGAGTCTGTTCTTCCTGCGGCAGTTACTGCACGTGTTGCGGTTGAAGCAGCGATTATGGATGGCTGGTGGAAATACGTTGGAACGAACGGCAAAGTGATTGGCATGACTACCTTCGGTGAGTCAGCTCCAGCGCCTGAACTATTCAAATACTTCGGAATTACTACAGAAGCAGTTTCAGAAGCAATTGACGAAGTAGCATAATTTGACTGCATAGCTCACCCCTATTACTCGCCATTTCTGCGTTGGAAAAATAATCACTTGCATCTGCAAGCTCATATTTCCCGCCTTGAACTGACGAGCATTAGGGGTAATCTAAGCAGCCAAATAAAATATGAAATACAAAACAGCTAAAAAGAGGGGGGGTGGACTTTAAAACACCCTTTTTATAAGCCCACCCCCCCTGTTTTTCGCGATTTTATACTGAGATTTTTATTCTTTAAGTGTATTTAAAAGCATAAAGGTCGCAAAAGACATTTATTAACCTCTCTAAGGAGCTCTCCATGACAACAAAAGTTGGAATTAACGGTTTTGGCCGTATAGGACGTATGGTATTTCGCGCAATTAAGAAAGACTTCCCGAGTCTTGAAGTTGTAGGAATAAACGACCTACTAGAAAATGAATACCTAGCATACATGCTTAAGTACGATACAGCACACGGTCGTTTTGACGGTGAAGTAACAGATGTAGATGATACTTCTTTCACAGTAGACGGTAAGAAAATCCGCCTAACTGCAGAGCGTAACCCAGCTGACCTTAAGTGGGGCGACATCGGCGCAGACGTAGTTATTGATTGTACTGGTTTCTTCTTAACAACTGAAAGCTGTCAAGCTCACATTGATGCTGGTGCAAAGAAAGTTGTTCAATCTGCACCTGCTAAAGATGATACGGCAATGTTTGTATATGGCGTAAACCACACAGAATACGACGGACAAGCAATTGTTTCTGCAGCATCTTGTACAACAAACTGTTTAGCGCCTATCGCTAAAGTTATCAATGATAACTGGGGCTTGAAGCGTGGTTTAATGACAACAGTTCATGCATCAACAGCTACACAGAAGACAGTAGATGGCCCTTCAATGAAAGACTGGCGTGGTGGACGTTCTGTATTTGAGAACATCATCCCATCATCTACTGGCGCTGCAAAAGCTGTAGGTATTGTATTACCTGAGCTAAACGGAAAATTGACAGGTATGGCTTTCCGTATCCCTTCTGTGGATGTATCAGTTGTTGACCTAACTTGTGAGCTTGATAAGCCAGCATCTTACGATGACATTTGTGGCGCAATCAAAGAAGCATCTGAAGGTTCAATGAAAGGCACTTTGTCATATACAGATGAGAGCGTAGTATCTTCTGACTTCCGTGGAATCAGCGCATCTTCAATCTTCGATGCTGGTGCAGGTATTGCACTAGATGATACTTTCGTTAAAGTGGTTTCTTGGTACGACAACGAATATGGTTACACTTGTAATATGCTAAGACTAGTAGAGCACGTCTCTTAGTAGCTCAGCTCGCATCTATTAGCCTCCAGCTCTTCGTTGGAAAAGTAGTCACTTACTATTGTAAGCTCCTACTTTCCCGCCTTGATCTGAAGGCTACTAGATACAATCTGAGCTACTAAGTATTTGTATTAGTTTGGATTGGTAAAAAATTGATTTGTGGGCGTGTTTGTTATTAATAATAACCATGCCCACAGATTTATTAAATAAAAGAATTAGAGATAATTTTATTCGTATTTTAAAAAGCACGACAGTCCCCTCTCCCTAGCAGGGGGAGGGTTAGGGAGGGGGTAGAAAGATTTAGATTTCTACTGTCTTCCTAGCTTTTTAATAAATTCTCTAGTTATTTTATTTAATAAATCTAAACTTAAAGGAAGAAAACATGTCTGTAATCAAAATGACTGACCTAGATCTCGCTGGTAAGCGAGTTCTTATTCGCCAAGATTTAAATGTACCACTTAAAGATGGTGCTGTTTCTTCTGACAAACGTATTCAAGCTTCATTGCCTTCTCTTGAGCTGCTTATCAAAGCGGGCGCAAAGATTATGGTTATGTCTCATCTTGGTCGCCCTACTGAAGGTTCACCTGAAGATCAGTTTTCTCTTGCACCAGTTGCATCACACATGGCAGGTCTTTTAGGGCAGGATGTTAATCTTGTGTCTGATTACCTAGAAAATGTGCCAGAGCTTGAAAATGGACAGGTTGTTCTACTTGAAAACGTTCGTTTTAATAAAGGCGAGAAAGCAAACGACGAAGCACTATCAAAGCAATACGCAGCACTTTGTGATGTATATGTGATGGATGCATTTGGTACAGCGCATCGCGCACAGGCATCTACTCATGGCGCAGGTCAATTTGCACCTACAGCAGCGGCAGGTCCTTTGCTTGCTGGAGAACTTGAAGCATTAGGTAAAGCTCTTGATAATCCAGCGCGTCCGTTTGTGGCATTAGTTGGTGGCGCAAAAGTATCTACAAAATTAACCGTTCTTGATTCGCTGTCTAAAATAGTGGATCAACTAATTGTTGGTGGCGGAATCGCAAATACATTCATTGCGGCAGAAGGTCACAACGTGGGTAAATCTCTTTATGAAGAAGACTTAGTTGAAACAGCAAGAGAGTTAAAAGCAGCAGCTCAAAAGAACGGTGGTGACATTCCTGTCCCTACTGATGTTATTTGTGGAAAGGAATTTTCAGAATCAGCAGAAGCAACTACGATGAATGTTGAAGATGTTGCAGATGACGACATGATTTTTGATATTGGTCCTAAATCTATCGCAGAGCTTTGCGAAGTGATTAAAAATGCAGGCACAATCGTTTGGAATGGCCCTGTTGGCGTATTTGAATTTGATCAATTTGGCAGTGGTACAAAAGCTATTTCAATGGCGATTGCAGAATCAAATGCATTCTCTGTGGCAGGCGGTGGCGACACACTTGCAGCGGTAGATAAGTATGATATTGCGGATAAAGTTTCATACATCTCAACAGGTGGTGGTTCATTCCTTGAGTTTTTAGAAGGTAAAGAACTACCTGTAGTTGCAATGTTAGAAGCACGCGCTAAGGGATAATACGACTGTCATAAAGTATAGATATTCTAGACTTTATTGATAATAAAAAGGATAAGTTACTCTCTATGAGAAGAACAAAAATTGTAGCAACAATGGGGCCGGCGACGGATACGCCAGAATCTGTTGAAAATATGATTCGTGCGGGCGTTGATGTTGTTCGCATGAATTTTTCACACGGTGAAGTGGAAGACCACAAACGACGCGTAAAAATGGTCAGAGATGCCGCAGATAAGCTCGGCTGGACGGTCGGAATATTGGGTGACTTACAAGGTCCTAAAATTCGTATCGAACGTTTTGTCAATGATGAAAAAGTATTCATCAAAGCAGGTGATAGCTTCATATTAGATGCCAAGTTTGATAAATATTCGGGTACCACAGAGCGAGTAGGTATTGCCTATAAACATTTACCTAATGATGTTTATGATGGTGACGATTTATTGCTTGATGATGGTCGTATTGTTTTGCGAGTAACATCTGTTAAAGGCGCAGAAGTACATACAACGGTAGTTGTTGGTGGTGCACTTTCAAACAACAAAGGCATCAATAAACGTGGCGGTGGTATTTCAGCTGAGGCGTTAACCGAAAAAGATAAAGAAGACATTAAAACAGCTGCAGAAATTGGCGTAGATTTCTTGGCAGTTTCATTTCCAAGAAGTGCGGCCGATTTAGAATATGCACGTACCTTGATGCAAGATGCTGGCGGTGATGCTGCTATCGTTGCAAAAGTAGAGCGTGCTGAAGCTGTTGAGCAGCCAACGATGGATGATATCATTCTCGCATCTGATGTGATCATGGTTGCACGTGGTGATCTGGGTGTAGAAATTGGTGACGCTAATTTACCACTGATGCAAAAGAAGCTGATTAAACGTTCGCGAGAGCTTAATCGTCCCGTAATCACAGCAACACAGATGATGGAAACCATGATCGATAATACGATCCCTACTCGTGCGGAAGTATTTGATGTCGCAAATGCAGTAATGGATGGTACTGATGCGGTGATGCTTTCAGGTGAAACTGCAGTCGGTAAGCACCCAGATAAAGTAGTTGCGGCGATGGCAGATATTTGTGAAGAAGCAGAGAAAGCATCAGGTTCAACACATTCAAAACACCGAATCGGACAACAGTTCGAACGCATTGATGAAGGCATAGCGATGTCGGCTATGTATGCTGCAAATCAGATGGGCGTGAAGGGTATTGGCGCACTAACTGAATCCGGTTCAACTGCTTTATGGATGTCACGCATTAGCTCAGGTATCCCAATTTATGCAATGACCACGCATAAAAAAACGTGTCGCCGTGTTTGTATGTATCGAGGTGTTTATCCAGTTTGGGTACATGAAAAGCTAACCGATCCGAAGCAAGCGAATATCACGGTTGTAGAGCATTTAATTGAACAAGAAGTAGTTGCAGATGGTGATCTTGTTATCATAACCAAAGGCGACTTAGTGGGTGCAGGCACTGATGGCGGAACAAACCAGATGAAGGTGATTCGTGTGGGTGAGCACCACAATGGTTAATTGTCGGACAGTTATTAAAGGCAGTGATTTGCTGGGGATTTAGCATTTGTTGTAGAATCTTGGCACAAAATTTTAGTTTAAACGTTATACATTAATCGATTAATAAATAGGAGGACCAAATGGCCCTAATTTCAATGAGACAACTGCTCGATCATGCAGCAGAAAATAACTATGGTTTACCCGCATTTAACGTAAACAACATGGAGCAAGTGCACGCTATCATGGAAGCTGCCGATGCGGTAGATTCTCCAGTTATCATGCAGGGTTCTGCCGGCGCTCGAGGTTACGCAGGCGAGCCTTTCTTACGTCATCTAATCATTGCAGCAACTGAAATGTACCCACATATTCCTGTTGTAATGCACCAAGATCATGGTTCTGAGCCAGCAGTATGTTTGCGTTCGATCCAGTCTGGTTTCACATCAGTAATGATGGATGGTTCATTAGAAGCGGACTGTAAAACTCCAGCATCTTTTGAATACAATGCTGGCGTTACTGCTGAAGTTGTTAAAATGGCTCATGCTGGCGGTGTTTCGGTAGAAGGCGAGCTAGGTTGTCTTGGTTCACTAGAAACAGGTGAAATGGGCGAAGAAGATGGTCACGGAGCTGAAGGCAAATTAGATATGGATATGCTTCTTACCTCTGTAGAAGAAGCAGCTGATTTTGTAAAAGCAACTAACGTAGATGCATTAGCAATCGCTATCGGTACTTCACACGGTGCTTACAAGTTTACTCAAGAGCCTACAGGCGAGATTTTGCGTATCGACCGTATCAAAGAAATTCACGAACGTCTTCCTAATACTCACCTTGTAATGCACGGTTCTTCATCTGTACCTCAAGAGTGGTTAGAAATCATCAATAACTACGGTGGTGATATGGGACAGACTTATGGCGTACCGGTTGCTGAGATTGTTGAAGGTCTTAAATCAGGTGTTACAAAAGTTAATATCGATACAGATTTACGTATGGCATCAACGGGTTCTGTTCGTAAGCACTTGCAAGACAATCCATCTAACTTTGATCCACGTAAATTCCTTAAAGAAGCAACTAACGCAATGAAAGGTATTTGTCAGGCGCGTTATGAAGCATTCAATGCGGCTGGTCAGGCAAGCAAGATTGGTAAGATTTACTCTCTTGATGAAATGTCTCAGCGTTATGCGTCTGGTGAGTTAGATCAGAAGATTTCTTAATCTGATTTAGTTTACTCTTACGTTCTTACTTTGAAGTGAGAGTCATAAAAAAGGGATGCTTTTAGCATCCCTTTTTTTGTGTATAAAGTTTATTAGATAAGCCTTCTTTCTTGTCTTTATACAATTAATAAATTAGTTTTTCCTCGTTAAAATTTTTCCATACTAGAAAACCAGAACCCTTCCTAATAATCATATTAATTTTTAATTGATTCGCTTTAGCAAAAAGTTTTCCTTTTTTATCACCTAAAACCATTATTGCAGTTGCATAGGCATCTGCCATCATTGTTGATTCATGAAGTACGGTAATAGACGCAAGTTTGTGTGTGATAGGTTTGCCAGAAGTTGGGTTGATGGTGTGTGAAAAACGTATGCCATCTTTAATGAAATAATTACGATAGTCGCCTGAGGTTGCAAGCGCTATATTGCTGGTGAGTAATGTTTGATTGGTTTTTGAGGTTTTTTTTTCAGGTATTTCTATGCCAATTTTCCAAGGCTTTCCTTTTAGGTTCAGACCTCGATCACGAATTTCACCCCCAATCTCAACTAAATAATTAGAGTATTTATTTTTATTTAGAAGCTCTGATATTTTATCAACAGCAAATCCTTTAGCGATCGCAGATAGGTCAATATGAAGATTAAGATTTGACTTTTTCAAGGCAGGTGGTGAGATTCTCACTTCTAGCTGCTGATAACCTATATTTTGTAGTGCGTTAGTAATTTGTTTTTGTGTGGGTAATGAGAGCTGATTTTTAGCTCCAAAACCCCATAGGTCAATTAATGGGGCTACGGTTATGTCAAATGCTCCGTTTGAGAGTTTACTGATATTTTGAGCACTAGAAACCACTTGGGCAAAATCAGTAGAGACTGGAAACCAATTTCTTTGTTTGTATTGATTGAACAAGGAGATTTCAGAAGTAGGAATATAAGTAGACATTTCTTGATTTAGCTGTTGCAGAAGGTCTTCAATATTCTTTTTTAAATTATCTATATTGGCTAGTTGATTATCGCTAGTGATTAGAACGATATGATACTGGGTTCCCATGGTGGAGCCCTTAATTTTGACAGTTGTTTTAGAGTTCTTGTCAGAGCAAGCGGCAATTAACAGTAGGAAACAAGATATGAAAACTCGGAGCATCATGACACTATTATTTAGAAGCTATGCTGAATGAAAATTTCCTGTGAGCCACGTTTTAAGGTGATTGATAATTCGCTTGCCTGAGCAAGTTCACCTAAAACCATAGGGCCTTTGCTAGAGTCGTCTAAAATAATACCGTTTACTTCTGTAATAACATCATTTGCACGGAAACCTAGCTGGCGAAATAGTTTTCTCTTTCTGCCAGGCTGAAGCCGAAAGCCTATAAATTTACCGTTTACTATAGCGGGTGAGGGTGATGCTATATCTAATAGCTTTTGAGGATTTTTTTGTATCTTTCGACGAAATTCACCAAGGTCAAGATCCGATGCTTTTTTAGATGTTTGTATGCCAAGAGATGCTGGATAAGTGGCTGGTATTTTATTTCTTTGTTTAGGTGATGATGATTTCGTATTCTTAACAGGTAAAATCAGTTCCTCAGTTTTACCATGATTATCAAGCACGACCTTTTCAGGGAAAATATCCCTAACCGTCACCCCTTTTTGTAACTCATCACCTTTACCATATACTTGCTGTGATTTTCCGCTGGAAGATATTAGTGCATAGCCTTTCTTCGAATCGCTTTTGTAAGAGACGATACCATGTAATTTAAGGTTCAATTTGGTAGCGACGACTTTGGGTTCAATAGTTTTAACCGGCGCCTTTACGACAGGTTCTTTTTTTACAACCACTTCACCAAATAGATGGTGATTGGCAATGAGTTTTCCATAATTAACTTTCTCTTTGGAGGCGATAGTTGAATTTCTTAAAGATGGAGCTTGATTGGTATTTATTTGTTTTGGCGCAAGAATCAGCCACATGAGTTTTGCGCCTAAAATACCGAGCACAATTATTAAGATTAAACTAAATAACCCAGGGAGCTTTGGTTTTGTTTGTGTTGCAGTACTCATGTGACTCTCTATTTATTACTTAGTAAAAGTGAAGCGACTTCTTGGTATTTCTCAGCACTCTTTGCCAAAATATTTTTTGGTAAATGCGGGCCAGGTGGTGTTTTATCCCAATCTAGTGTTTCTAGATAATCACGAATATATTGTTTGTCAAATGATGGTGGGCTAATGCCTGCTTGGTATTGATCTGCAGGCCAAAAACGAGAAGAGTCAGGTGATAAAATTTCATCAATTAAGACTAGTTTCCCCGCATTATCCAAGCCAAATTCAAATTTAGTATCAGCAATGATAATCCCTTTTTTTAGTGCGTATTCAGATGCTTCTGTATAAAGCTCTAAACTAATTCTTCGGACTTCTTCGGCTAAAAAACCTCCGATAAGTGCATGCATCTTTTTAAAGCTTATATTTTCATCATGCCCACCGACATCAGCTTTTGTTGATGGGGTAAACAGAACTTCTGGTAACTTTTCTGCTTGTTTTAAGCCTTCAGGAAGATCAATTCCACAGACTTGGCCTGTAGATTGATAGTCTTTCCAGCCAGAACCAATGATGTAACCACGAACAATCGCTTCAACAGGTAATGGTTTTAGTTTTTTTACTATAACACTGCGACCTTCAAGAATTTTATATTCATCTTTGCTGATCTTTAGGTCTTTAAGTGTTAAATCACTGAAGTGATTAGGGACGATATGAGAAAGCTTATCGAACCAAAAATTAGAAACCTGCGTTAAAACAATGCCTTTGTTTGGTACAGGGTCGGGAAGCACAACATCAAATGCAGAAAGTCTGTCAGTAGTGACTATAAGCATATGTTGGTCATCAACATCGTATATATCACGTACCTTGCCTCGTGTAATGAGAGGAAGTTTCTTTAAATTGGTTTCAAAAACTGAATTTTCCATGTGTATTTTAGCCACGTTTACTCTAAATACGAACTACTACCTTCTTTTTATTAATTCGTTAGAAAAAGAAGTGCAAATTCAAGGATATTTAGAGCCACCCCCCCTCTTTTTCGGTGATTTGTATTAATTTAAGATACAAATCATCGAAAAAGAGGGGGGGTGGCCTATTTAAAAGTAATAAAAACAGCTATTTTTAGCCAAATTAACAGCTGTTTAACTGTTTGTTATGTATTTTGCGTATATTCTACTAAATTTTCTAAAAATTATCAGATACTTAGTACGAATCTACTCGCTAATAATGTATTCATTATCAAAAAGGCTTTCTATCGTCTCTCTGTCTCGAATTATTGTTGTATTAGTGCCATCAACAAGTACTTCAGCAGCTCGTGGTCGTGAGTTGTAGTTGGATGCCATTGTAAAGCCATAAGCACCAACTGAACGAATCGCTAAAAGATCACCTTGTTTAAGGCTCAGCTTGCGATCCTTGCCTAAAAAGTCGGCAGATTCACAAATAGGTCCAACGATGTCGTAAGCAATCTCCGCTTCTTCAGTAGCTTCTTTTACAGGTACTATTTCTTGCCATGCTTGGTATAAAGCAGGGCGGATTAAGTCATTCATTGCGGTATCAACAATGGCGAAATTCTTTTCGTCGCCATGCTTTAGGTATTCCACCTGCGTAAGCAATACGGCAGTATTGGCTGCGATTGCTCTACCTGGCTCGATAATTATTTCGTAATCTTTGATGCGTTCGTTGGTGAATAGTTCAGCCGTGTAATCTGAAGGGAGCGGAGGGTTTTCGTCTTGATAGCGCACTCCCAAGCCTCCACCAATATCGAGGTGGTGAATTTCAATGCCCTGGTCTTTTAGACGATCAGCCAGCGCAATTAAACGTGTAAGTGCATCCATAACGGGCGACAGATCCGTTAGTTGGGAGCCAATATGACAATCAATTCCCGTGACATGAATGTTTGGCATTGCTGCAGCTTGCTGATAAACATTTTCAACAATATCAATATCAATACCAAACTTGTTATCTTTTAAGCCTGTCGAAATATAAGGGTGTGTTTGTGCGTCAACATCAGGGTTCACACGGATAGAGATATTGGCAACTTTACCCATATCACCAGCTACATCGTTTAAGCGCTCCAATTCGCCGATAGATTCAATATTAAAACAACGGATACCGACTTCAAGCGCACGTTGCATTTCATCAGCGCGTTTACCAACACCGGAGAATACAACTTTGCTAGGGTCTCCACCTGCTTTTAAAACACGCTCAAGCTCACCGACAGAAACAATGTCAAAGCCAGAACCGAGCCTGGCCAAGAGATTTAAAATTCCAATATTTGAATTTGCCTTAACCGAGTAGCAGATGAGGTGAGGCTGATCACCAAATGCATCATTGAACGCATGCCAGTGACGCTCAAGTGTGGCGCGAGAATAAACAAAACAAGGTGTACCATACTTATTTGCGAGTGATTCTAAATTAACATCTTCTGCAAAAAGTTGTCCGTTTTTATAATTGAAAAAATCCATATGTTAGTTGTTCTTTGTTGTTGCCGCAGTCGTAGCGGGTGTTTGATCTGAAGAGTTTACGGGTAATACTAAGTTACTTTTATTGCCACAGCCTGATAGTGATGAGGTGATACTGATAAGAGCAAGCCCACCTATCATTATAATAAATAGCCAGTTTGCCCAACAAATTTTTTTAAACATATTGATAAACTCCTTTAAGGTTGAGAATTATACCGATTCTTTTAAGATTGCTCTAATAAACTTGTAAAGGCTTGCTCTTAAAAATTCCATTATTTTCATGGGGTTAATATATAAAGGGAAGGAAGATGAAATTAATTTCATTATTTTTTGAACTATTTTTGAACTAATAAGCATTTTGCTGTTCAGAGTAATTGTATGAAGGATTATTTCCTTACCTTCATATTTGGTTCTAGGCGGATTGCGGTTGATACACTTCAGCTGCGCATATCTTCTCCCCGTGGTCTTCCTAGAACTACTTTTTTAAATTAAATGTTTTTTCCTTCATGAAAAACACAAACAAAAAAAGAGAGCCATTTGGCTCTCTTTTTTTGTTTGTAAGTTATAAGACCACAAAGCTCAAGTGCTGCTCAGATTGTACCTTGATCGCTTTATCTTAGGGCGGGGAAAAGTAAGATTGCTACTACAAGTTCCTTTTTGGGGCTAAGCTAAAGACAAAAAGTATGTCGTTGTGCTTCTGAAATAAATATTAGTACTTTGTCGAAGCACGATAGTAATAAAAAAGGCCACCTAATGGTGACCTTTAGTTTATCTATGAAGTGTAGAATTTATTTATTAGTGAATTCTGGATATGCTTCCATACCACACTCGCCAATATCAACACCTTCGTATTCTTCTTCTTCAGATACTCTGATACCGAATACCATCTTGATAATCAACCAAACGATGAATGAAGCAACAAATACCCAAACAAAGATAGTTGCCGCGCCGACAAGTTGACCTATGATGTTGGCGCCATCGTTAGTCCAAGGCACGATCATTACGCCGAAGAATCCAACAACACCGTGAACTGAGATAGCGCCTACAGGATCATCAATCTTCATTTTATCCAAAGCTAGGATAGAGAAAACAACAATTAATCCGCCGATTCCACCAATGATTAACGCTTGTAGTGGAGTAGGTGTAGAAGGCTCTGCCGTGATTGCAACTAAGCCAGCTAATGCGCCGTTAAGCGTCATGGTTAAGTCAGCTTTGCCAAACATTAAGCGTGCAACTAATAAAGCAACGATTACGCCACCTGCAGCTGCTGCGTTAGTATTTAAAAATACCATTGCAACTGCATTTGAGTTAGCGATGTCGCCAAGTTTAAGAACCGAGCCACCGTTAAAGCCGAACCAGCCCATCCAAAGAATGAATGTGCCTAGTGTAGCCATTGGCAGGTTAGCACCTTGGATTGGAGTGATTTTTCCATCTTTTCCGTACTTGCCTTTACGTGCGCCAAGTAAGATAACACCTGCTAATGCAGCGGCAGCACCTGCCATGTGAACAATACCAGAACCAGCAAAGTCAGAGAAACCAAAGTCATCACCTAAACTATATAGCTCAATTCCAAATAGACCAACTGGTTTTCCACCCCAAGTCCAAGAGCCTTCAATTGGGTAGATGAATGCAGTCATAACAACGGCGAACAAAAGGAACGCCCAAAGCTTCATGCGCTCAGCCACGGCACCCGAAACGATAGACATTGCCGTAGCAACAAATACCACTTGGAAGAAGAAGTCGGATGCATTTGAGTAAACAGATCCGCCAGTGAACCCACCCTCTCTATCTGCCGCCTCTTTTAGTACTGTAGCAACCATGCTGTCAGCATCTTTAGCGCCATCAAGTGCGATGTCTTTTAAGAACATGCCACCGTCGTACATTAGCTCGTAACCGACAACTAAATAAGCCGTGCAAGCAATCGCGTATAGTGCGATGTTCTTGGTTAATATTTCTGTGGTACTTTTAGAGCGAACTAAACCTGCTTCTAACATTGAGAAACCAGCAGCCATCCACATTACCAATGCACCCATTACTAAGAAGTAAAAGGTATCCATTGCATATTGTAATTCTAATATATTATTTTCCATGATATTGCTTCTCCTTTAAAGCGCTTCAGGGCCAGTCTCACCCGTACGAATACGAATAGTCTGCTCAATTTGTGATACAAAGATCTTGCCGTCACCAATCTTACCCGTGTTGGCAGCTTTAGTGATTGCTTCGATAACTTGGTCAACAATGTCGCTAGGTACAGCAGCTTCGATTTTTACTTTTGGTAGAAAATCAACAACATACTCAGCGCCACGGTATAACTCAGTGTGACCTTTTTGGCGACCAAATCCCTTAACCTCAGTTACGGTAATACCCGCAACACCAATCTCAGATAATGCTTCGCGCACATCATCGAGTTTGAAAGGCTTTACTATTGCAGTGACTAACTTCATTGCATTTCTCTCCTATTTTAAAAAATATTTAGCGAGCTTGCCGTTTTGTTGTTAAAAACGGATAACTCGATTATGTCGTCAGCTTTATCGGCGACGTGCATGACTTAAAGTTAATTTTTAGCTGGTGTTTATAACCAGTAAAAAGATTGCTAACTCAAATAGTGCAACTACTGTGCCAACTTTAGGAAAGCCCTTTTTATTGATAAACCGCGATGAATGGTAGTTGTGTCCTTGGTTTCTAACTGTATAGCACCAATATAGTGCACTATTATTGCCACTTGTTTTAAATTGGTGCTTTGAGAGTCTGGAATAGTCAAATCAATCAATAGTCAGGCTAGGAAGAGTTGGCGCGATGTTTGCTATAGAGTTTATTAAATGACAGATAAAAATATCAATAGTACGGTTTTTTCCGATGCGGTAAGTGATGCGCTCAGCACAGCCGTGGTCGTGTTAGATAAGTCATTATATGTTAAGCACATGAATGCGGCGGCTGAGAACTTGTTTGGTCAAAGTCGAAAACGCGTCATTAATAAATCCTATAGTTTTTTACTTAATGCCGATATGGTTGATGAGCATTTGCAAGCGGTTCTTAAAACAAATGAGCCTCAAACTTTGCGAGAATGCTATTTAAAAGGGAAGTATCAGGAAGGTATTACTTTAGATTGTGTGGCAAATCCGCTTTTAAAGACAGGCGAGCTACAGGGTATCGTGCTGGAACTGCATCGAAAAGATTATCAGCTTCGTATTAATCGTGAAGAGCAATTATTAAAACAGCAAGAAGCCACGCAAGTATTAGTGCGCGGTATGGCGCATGAAATTAAGAACCCTCTTGGTGGAATCCGTGGGGCAGCGCAGTTATTAGAATCAGAGTTTGATGATACTTATAACAGCGAGTTAAAAGAATACACAAACATTATTATTTCAGAGGCTGATCGGTTAAAGAAATTAGTTGATCGTATGCTGGGCTCTCCTCAGCCGATAAAAAACGAAGTGGTAAATATTCATGAGGTGTTAGAGCGTGTTAGAAAGCTCATTATTGCTGATATTCCAGAAGGTGTGGAGTTGCGCTTTGATTACGATCCCAGTATTCCAGATTTAAATGCGGATAGAGATAGTCTCATACAGCTAGTATTTAACATCGCAGGTAACGCAATAAAGGCTGTGGGTGACTCGGGTAAAATACTATTTAAAACGAGAGTGCTAAGAAATTTCACCATTAATCACAAAACGCATCGTTTGGCGCTAAGGCTAGATATTATTGATAACGGTCAAGGTGTGCCAGATGATATTCGCGATAAGCTCTTTTTCCCTATGATTAGTGGTTCAGCAAAGGGGACGGGGCTTGGTTTGTCTATCGCTCAATCATTGGCAAACCGTCATCATGGTGTTATTGAATTTGAATCACAAGTGGGCGAAACATGTTTCACTTTACTATTGCCCATTTTTGATAAAAAACAGGGAAATACAAAAAAATCAGCAGGAGCTAAAACGTGACAGAAAAACTATGGATAGTCGATGATGATCAGTCTATCCGCTGGGTCTTACAGCGCGCACTTGAAAAAGCACAAATGGATGTAATTGCCTTTGAGTTTGCGACAGATTTGCTGCGTCAATTACGAGAGGCGAGTGAGGGTGAGTTTCCTGATGCAATAATCTCCGATATTCGTATGCCGGGCATGGATGGTTTTGAGCTGATTAATGAGATTCACAAACTATATCCCGATCTCCCTGTAATTATCATGACTGCACATTCAGATATGGATAGTGCCATGTCAGCCTATGAAAGTGGTGCATTCGAATACTTACCAAAACCCTTTGATATCAATGAGGCTATTGAGTTAGCCAGACGAGCCTGTGCTTCAAATCAACTCCCTGAAAAAGCTACAGATGATGAATCGCCCATTACTCAGCAAGAAATTATAGGTAAGTCGGTTGCGATGCAGGAACTGTTTCGTACCATAGGGCGTTTAAGCAAAACTAGTATATCGGTATTAATCACAGGTGAATCAGGCACGGGTAAAGAGTTGGTTGCTAAGGCATTACACACGCATAGCCCGCGAGCGAATAATACATTCATTGCAATAAATACCGCCGCAATTCCAAAAGACTTATTAGAGTCCGAACTATTTGGGCATGAAAAAGGAGCATTTACAGGGGCGCAAGCACAGCGCAAAGGTCGCTTTGAGCAAGCTGATGGTGGCACCTTATTTTTAGATGAAATTGGCGATATGCCAGCAGAGCTACAAACTCGACTATTGCGTGTATTGGCTGATGGTGAATTCTACCGTGTAGGTGGAACACAGCCAGTAAAAGTTGATGTCCGTGTGGTTGCCGCAACCCATCAGGATTTAGAGCAACATGTGAAAAACGGGTCATTTCGTGAGGATTTATATCATCGCTTAAATGTTATTCGCGTGCAAATACCTGCTTTGCGTGAGCGAGGTGAAGATATAATTCTCTTGCTGAATCACTTTTTAGCGCAAGCATCAAAAGAGTTAAGCGTAGATCAAAAATCTTTGAATGAAGATGTTAGTCATTATCTGCAAACACTCAATTGGCCAGGTAATGTTCGTCAGCTAGAAAATGCTAGTAGATGGCTAACGGTAATGGCAACAGGGCATGAAATAACATTGGATGATTTGCCCCAAGATTTGAAAAGCAGCACGGGTGATACAAATAATAGTTGGAAGTCTCTTTTACATCAAAATATGATGCAGCGCCTAAATCGTGGTGATAAACGCATTCTTGATGAAGTGACTCCAATCTTTGAAGCTATTGCACTAAATGCAGCGTTACAAAAAACAGGTGGGCGTAAGAAGGATGCGGCGGATTTATTGGGCTGGGGAAGAAATACTTTAACGAGAAAACTAAAAGATTTGAATATTAGTGAGTCAACTAAAAGCGAGTTAGACAAAGATGTCTGAGTTATTGCCCTTTGAAGTTGTAAAAACAGCAGAAAAAACTGAATACACTATCATCTGGCTTCACGGCTTAGGCGCAGATGGTAATGATTTTGTGCCACTAGTGCCAGAGTTAAGGTTGCCAGAATCTTTGGCGATAAAGTTCATTTTTCCTCACGCGCCAGTCAGGCCGATAACGCTAAATAATGGCTATGAAATGCGCGCATGGTTCGACATGTTCTCGCTGGATAGGAATAATAACACCGATGAATCTGATTTGCTAACCACCGTTGGCTGGATCAATCAATTCATTGATCGAGAGATCGAAAATGGTGTGCCGTCAACAAATATCCTACTAGCAGGCTTTTCGCAAGGTGGCGTAATCGCACTTCATGCCGGACTTCGTTATTCCAAAAAGTTAGCAGGTGTTATGGCGCTATCCACTTATGTGCCTTTTGACGAGAACTTATTTAAACAAACAAGCTCTGAGCAAAATGGCCTACCTATTTTTGCTGCTCACGGTATGCGTGACCCTGTAATTCCTGTGGCAAGTTGGCAGGACTATGTGCCAAAACTCGAAGTGCAAGGCTTCGATGTAGAGGCTCATTCGTATGATATGGAGCACTCATTGTGTGCGCAAGAGGTCAAAGATGTTTCACAGTGGCTTCAACGCGTCTTGACTTGATGTTCTGTTGCTTTCTCTTGGGGCGAAAGTAAAATATACGCACCAAGGACGATCTTTTTCTCTGCATGGTAAGCGGTAAGTACTTGTTTATTAGTAAATTTAGTTTTGGCACACTTCCTGCTATATACCCTCCGAACAAACCCAATAAATTCCAAGGAGGAATATTTAGTGAATATCAATTTCAAAAAAATGTTGGCAGGCGCTTTAATGCTGAGCACTTCATTTGTAGTAACTCAGGCTTTTGCCGCATCTCATTCTAAAGAGACAATCAAAGTTGGTGTTTTGCACTCGCTTTCTGGAACGATGGCTATCAGTGAAACAACACTGAAAGACACTATGTTAATGCTTATCGAGCAACAGAATAAAAAAGGTGGGTTACTAGGCAAACAGTTAGAAGCTGTTGTTGTCGACCCTGCATCTGATTGGCCTTTATTTGCTGAAAAAACACGTGAGCTTATTTCTAAAAAGAAAGTAGACGCAATTTTCGGCTGTTGGACATCAGTATCTCGTAAATCAGTATTGCCTGTAATTGAAGAGCTTAACGGCTTAATGTTTTACCCTGTTCAGTACGAAGGTGAAGAGTCATCTAAGAATATCTTCTATACAGGTGCAGCGCCAAATCAACAGGCGATTCCTGCAGTTAATTACTTAATGGATGAAATCAAAGTTAAGCGTTGGGTACTTGCGGGTACTGACTACGTTTACCCACGTACTACTAACAAAATATTAAAAGCTTACTTGCTTTCTAAAGGTGTTGCTGAAAAAGATATCATGATCAACTACACGCCTTTCGGGCATTCTGATTGGCAGTCAATTGTATCTGATATTAAAAAGTTTGGTTCTACGGGTAAGAAAACAGCGGTTGTTTCTACTATTAATGGTGATGCAAACGTACCATTCTACAAAGAGCTTGGTAATCAAGGTATCTCATCAGAAGATATTCCTGTTGTAGCATTCTCTGTTGGCGAAGAAGAGCTTTCTGGTTTAGATACTAAACCTCTTGTTGGTCATCTTGCAGCATGGAACTACTTCATGAGTGTTGAGAGTAAAGAAAACGAAGAGTTCATCAAAACTTGGCAGGCATTCATTAAAGACAAAAAGCGTGTAACTAACGATCCTATGGAAGCTCATGTTATCGGTTTTAAAATGTGGGTAAAAGCGGTTGAGAAAGCAGGTACGACTGATACAGATAAAGTAATTGATGCAATGATCGGTATTGAAGTGCCAAACATGACTGGCGGTACAGCTAAAATGTTGAAGAACCATCATATAACTAAACCTGTTCTTATTGGAGAGATTCAAGAAGATGGTCAGTTTGATGTGGTTTGGCAAACAGACGGTGAAGTAGCTGGTGATGCATGGTCTGATTTCTTACCAGGTAGTAAAGATCTAATCTCTGATTGGACTGCGCCTATCAAATGTGGAAACTACAACACAAAAGAGAAGAAATGTTTGGCAACTGCTAAATAATTGTTATACATTCTAAATGTCTCACGGACACCTCTTTTCCTTTGGGAGAGGGGTGTTTTTTTTAGCCCCCATTTTTAGTAACCAAGATGTATTAGTTATGTCATTTTTCTCAATGAAAAATAGAATACTCCCCTTTTTAATCATTTCTCTCATCCTGCTTTTTTCAAGCAGTAGTTTTGCAGAAACAACAAATTCAGAGTCTTTTAAACAAGCCTTAGAGTTGCTACAATCTAAAAGCTATAACAAAAAAGGCAAAGCAATAGAGCAGCTCGTCATAACAAAAGATGAACGTGTTCAACCAATTTTAGAGGCCATGCTAAAAGCACGGCTTTTTTATACTAAAGAAGATAAAATTACCGTTATTGGAAAAAAACATGATGATGGTTTTTCTTTAGTTAGCGTACTTGATCAAAAAGATTTAGGCGTACTTAGTAAGTCTAAACTTAAAAAAATAAAAGTTAATAATAAGCTTCGTGGTGTTTTGCGTGCATCCATAGCAACTTTAAGTCTTTCTAGTCCCGATGCAGATAAGCGTTTAAGCGCTGTTAAGCAAATGCTTGGGAAAACTAATGATACGGGTATCGCTTTTTTAAAGGCGCACCTTAAAAGTGAAAAAGATACTGCGGTTAGAGAAAAAATAGAAACTCTTATCAGTATCAATGATTTAAATTCTAGTGATAAGGCAGTGAAACTCGCTGCGATCAAAACCTTATTCAATGACCTTAATCCTGAAACTCGCAATCAGTTAGAAACACTAAAAGATAGTGATGATGCCGAGATTGCAACAGCCTCACAAAATGCATTAAAAAATATTCAAAAAAAACTAGGCTTTTATGAAAAAGTAAATACGGTATTCTTTGGACTAAGCCTTGGCTCAGTATTAGTGCTTGCGGCAATAGGGCTTGCTATAACCTTTGGTGTAATGGGCGTTATTAATATGGCGCATGGCGAATTAATTATGCTGGGCGCGTACACCACGTATGTAATTCAGCAGATTATGCCCAACCACATTGGTCTTTCGTTGGTTATAGCGGTACCTGCGGCCTTCATTGTTTCAGGCTCGGTCGGGGTGCTAATTGAGCGTCTAGTAATACGGCATTTATACGGGAGACCGTTAGAAACTTTGTTAGCCACATTTGGTATTAGTCTTATTTTGCAACAGGCTATCAGATCAATTTTTTCTCCTTTAAACCGTGCTGTTGAAACACCTTCATGGATGTCAGGAGCATTAGAGATAAACCCTGCATTAGCACTTACCTACAATCGTCTTTATATCATTTTCTTCTGTTTAGCTGTTTTTGCTTTTCTCTATTTAATTATTAAAAGAACATCTTTAGGTTTGAGTGTGCAAGCAGTTTCACAAAACCGTTCAATGGCGCGCGCTATGGGAATACGTGCCAGTCGTGTTGATGCACTTACTTTTGGGTTGGGTTCGGGTATTGCGGGTATTGCTGGTGTGGCTCTTTCTCAACTTACCAATGTTGGGCCAAGTATGGGGCAAGACTATATTATCGACTCCTTTATGGTGGTTGTGTTTGGCGGTGTAGGAAACCTATGGGGAACACTTATAAGTGGCTTTACGTTAGGTATTGCTAATAAATTTATGGAACCATGGGCTGGGGCAGTATTAGCCAAAATACTGGTGCTTGTCTTTATTATTTTATTCATACAGAAACGACCTCGCGGGTTATTCCCGAAAAAAGGTCGAGCTGCGGAGTCATAGCCATGATGAGTTTATTAAAAGGTGATCGTGGCGGGCAAATATTCTTAGTGTTGCTCACAGTTTTAGCAGTCTTGATTCCTATATTCAATTTGATCATACCTGAAGGTAGTGCATTTCATGTTTCTACTTATACGGTTACATTATTAGGCAAGTACCTCGCCTTTGCTTTATTGGCTCTATCGGTTGATTTGGTGTGGGGCTATATGGGTATCTTGAGTCTTGGGCATGGTGCATTCTTTGCACTGGGTGGTTATGCCATGGGTATGTATCTCATGCTACAAATAGGCGATAGAGGTGTTTACGGCAACCCAGATTTACCAGACTTTATGGTTTTCTTAAATTGGGAAGAAATACCATGGTTCTGGCATGGCTTTGATAACTTTTGGTTTGCGATGATTATGGTTGCCTTAGTGCCTGGCTTGCTTGCCTTTATCTTTGGCGCATTGGCATTTCGTTCTCGTGTAACGGGTGTTTATCTTTCAATCATTACACAAGCGCTTACTTACGCTTTATTACTAGCCTTTTTTAGAAATGAGATGGGCTTTGGTGGCAACAATGGTTTAACAGACTTTAAAGATATTCTAGGCTTTAGTTTGCAGTCAGATAACACACGAATCGCTTTGTTTATTGCATCTGCTATTGCCTTGGCTTTGGGGTATTTATCGTGTCGCGCAATCGTAGTTTCACGCCTTGGTCGAGTGGCAGTAGCAATACGTGACTCTGAAGATCGCGTACGATTTATTGGCTACCGTGTTGACCGTGTAAAGCTCGCTATATTTACTTTTTCAGCGGTACTTGCCGGTGTTGCTGGGGCGTTATATGTTCCACAAGTTGGAATCATTAATCCTGGTGAGTTTTCACCATTACGATCAATTGAGCTGGTCGTTTGGGTCGCTATAGGAGGTAGAACCACGCTTTATGGTGCGGTTCTCGGTGCTTTTATTGTTAACTATTCTAAGACCTATCTTACGGGTGTAGCGCCTGAAACATGGCTATTTGCACTCGGTGCATTATTTGTTTTTGTCACTCTTTATCTTCCCAATGGCATCGTGGGCTTGTTAAAAAGAAAGGGAGGTAAAGCATGAGTGCGCTAGATAAATTTCGTGAAACGATGCGTCGTGACCAAGTTTTCGACATGGTCAATAAGCAAGATTATTCTGAAGTTGATACCAGTCACGGTCAGATTTTATATGTAGAAGATGTTACCGTTTCTTTTGATGGCTTTAAAGCTATTAACGAATTGAATTTTTATATTGAAGTCGGTGAACTTCGTTGCATGATTGGCCCTAATGGTGCGGGCAAAACCACCATGATGGACATCATCACAGGTAAAACAAAACCCGATAAAGGCACGGTTTGGTTTGGACAAAACATCAATTTATTAAAGATGACTGAGCCAGAAATTGCACAAGCAGGCGTTGGGCGAAAATTTCAAAAGCCCACTGTTTTTGAGCACCACAATATTTTTGAAAATCTCGAAATGGCAATGGCAGGTAATAAAAATGTCTGGGCAACCTTTAGAGCAAAAATATCGAGTGAGCAGCATGACAGAATCATGAGCGTCATGGATACCATTGGGTTGACCGAACAATCGACACAACGTGCGGGCGCACTATCACACGGGCAAAAACAGTGGTTAGAGATTGGTATGCTGCTCATGCAAAACCCAAGGCTATTATTGGTCGATGAGCCAGTTGCGGGTATGACCCATCAAGAGATGGATAAAACAGGTGAGCTATTAACATCATTAGCAGGAGAGCACTCTGTTGTAGTCGTCGAGCATGATATGGATTTTGTGCGATCAATAGCGAATAAAGTTTCGGTATTACATCAAGGCAGTATTTTGGCAGAAGGTACAATGGACGAAGTACAAAATAACCAGAAAGTGATTGAGGTGTACCTTGGTGAATAAAGAGCAAAGCAAAGAACACAATCAAGGGCGAAGCCCTATCCTGCAAGTTAGTAGTCTCAATCAGTTTTATGGTGAAAGTCATACGTTATGGGATTTAGATTTGTCGGTAATAAAAGGTAAATGTACCGTACTTATGGGGCGTAACGGCGTGGGTAAGACCACACTTTTACAATGCATTATGGGTTTAGAAGACACTCGTGATGGGAGCATTAATTTTGATGGCAAAGATATTCAAAATGAAATTGCTGAAAAACGCGCAGGCATGGGCGTTGGCTATGTGCCACAAGGGCGACAGATATTTCCTCAATTAACCGTTGGACAAAATTTAGAGTTAGGCTTATTCGCACGAAAAGATAAAGCTAAAAAAATTCCTGAATTTATTTTCGAGTTATTTCCCGTGTTAAAAGAAATGATTTCACGTCGTGGTGGTGATTTATCAGGTGGGCAACAGCAACAGCTTGCTATCGGGCGAGCCTTGGTAATCGATCCTAAGATGTTAATTTTAGATGAGCCAACAGAAGGAATTCAGCCTAATATTGTGCAACAGATTGGTGATATTATTACTCAATTGAATCAAGAAATGGGTATTACAGTATTGCTTGTGGAGCAAAAACTTCCCTTTGCACGACGTGTTGGCGATCACTTCTGTATTATGGAACGTGGCAAAAATGTTGCGACAGGTGAAATGAGTGAACTGAGCGATGAGCTTGTTCAAAAGTTTTTAACGGTATAAGTGTTTATAAGGGGCAAGTAATGAAGAAAATTATTTTAAGTATTTTAACTGTATTTATAGCAACAACAGCATCAGCACACCCAAACATGGATGAAGCATCAATTCTACATATTGCTATTCATATTGTAACAACAGTAGGGATTTATCTAGCAATCATGGCCGCAGGTTTTTATCTGTTGAGTAAACTACCCAAAGCAAAAAAGCAGCGTATTAAAACGGATGATAGAAAATAAACATTGTCTCAGAATTGCTTCAGAGTTGTCTAATATTGATACAAAACTTGGCTGGAAGGCAGAGCTAAATCTTGGTTTTGAAAAAAGCCAACATGAAACCATTTTAGCCAAACGCTCACAGTCGGGCCCGCTCACAGTACAACGTCCTTTTTACCCTGAAGGTGATGTTTGCCATCTTTATATTTTGCATCCTCCTGGTGGGGTCGTCGGTGGTGATGAATTGCATATCAATGTTGATCTAGCAAAACAGGCTTCAACATTAATTACCACACCTGGCGCCACCAAGTTTTACAGAAACACGGGCAAACTAGCGCATCAAATCCAAACATTAAAAGTAGCGGATGGTTGTGCGCTGGAGTGGTTTCCTCGAGAGAATATATTTTTCGATGGTACGCACACGCATTTATCAACACGGGTAGACCTAGAAAAAGCAGCGCGTTTTATGGGCTGGGAAATTAATTGCTATGGTAGGCCGGCATCAAAAGAATTATTTGAAAATGGTAAGGTGATGACCCGTTTAGAGGTATATCGTGACGGAGCGCCACTTATGCTTGATAAATTATTAATCGAAGACAATCTTGCGTTGCAAAGCGCTGTTAGCATGAATAGCTATCCTTGCTTTGGTACATTTGTTGCGACACAAGTAACGCCAGAATTATTAGAAAAGGCACGATTAAGTGTCGCAAAATTTTTAAATCAAGATCAACAGTACATCGGCATAACACTGTTGGATGATTTACTGGTTATGCGATGCTTGGGTCAACACGCAGAGCAAGTTTCTACTACACTCAAGGCAGTTTGGTCAGCGTTACGACCAGACATTATGCAGAGAAGTGTCTGTTTGCCAAGAATATGGGCAACATGACCACTTTTAGGGCGAAAATATATAATATTTGAGACCACCCCCCCTCTTTTTCGACGTTTTGTACTTAAAAAGGGATGCATACGATGCTTCAAGCAGTATCGACACTTCCTTTGGAAGGTGTAGCGATATACTTTTAGTGAGCTTATCGTTTTGCTTTTTAAAACGACTAACTCAATTATTAGAGCTTGCCGTTTAACGCCTAGGGCGTACAAAAAAGCAAAAAAGAGGGGGGATGGCAAGAGTAAACAGTAAAAAGCAGGTGAATTATGGAACTAACCCCAAGAGAAAAAGATAAATTACTCATTTTTACCGCGGCTCTATTGGCAGAGAGGCGGAAAGATCGAGGAGTAAAACTCAATTACCCAGAATCTATCGCATTTATCAGTGCGGCGATTATGGAAGGCGCGCGTGATGGTAAAACCGTTGCCGAACTAATGGGCTATGGTCAAACCTTGCTGAAACGTGATGACGTAATGGAAGGAATTCCTGAAATGATTCACGATGTACAAGTTGAGGCGACGTTTCCTGATGGGACGAAGTTGGTTACTGTTCATAATCCTATTGTTTAGGCAGAAATAAATTTTTACAAGTTGCAACCATGCTTCGACTCCGCTCAGCAAGCAGTACCCTATTTGAGGCCTGTTCCCTGAGCGGAGTCGAAGGAATGTAAGTGCTTACTAAGCAAGTATCTACCCTTTAAAATAGAGGCAAAGAATGATTCCAGGTGAAATGATTGTCGTCAAAGGCGAAATAGAATTAAACCAAGGCAGAAATACTGTAAATATAACCGTTGCCAATACAGGCGACCGTCCTATTCAAGTTGGTTCGCATTACCACTTTTATGAAACCAACCATGCGCTTGAATTTGAGCGTGATAAAACAAAAGGCTTTCGACTAGATATTGCTGCTGGTACTGCGGTGCGTTTTGAGCCAGGGCAAACACGCTCAGTAAGCCTTGTTGATTTTGTGGGTGACCGTAAAGTCTACGGCTTCAATGCTGAAATTAGTGGGTCACTCGAGGAGAATAGCTAATGGCAAAAATAAGCAGACAAGCCTACGCAGAAATGTACGGCCCAACAGAGGGTGATCGCCTACGTTTAGGAGACACCGAGTTGTGGTTAGAAGTCGAAAAAGACCTCACAACCTACGGTGACGAAGTAAAATTTGGTGGCGGAAAAGTTATCCGTGATGGCATGGGGCAAAGTCAGCGAGTATCGGCTGATGTCGTTGATACCGTCATCACCAATGCCTTAATCATGGATCATTGGGGGATTATAAAAGCCGATATTGGCATTAAAGACGGACGTATCGCAGGTATTGGTAAAGCAGGAAATCCCGATGTTCAGCCAGACGTAAATATAGTCATCGGCCCCGGAACAGAAGCAATAGCAGGTGAAGGGCATATCATTACAGCTGGCGGTATCGACGCACACATCCACTTTATTTGCCCACAACAAATTGAAGAAGCACTTACCTCAGGCATGACTACCATGCTAGGCGGAGGCACTGGCCCAGCGACGGGAACAAACGCAACGACGTGTACTCCCGGCCCGTGGAATATTCATCGTATGTTACAAGCGGCAGAAGAATTCCCGATGAATTTAGGCTTTATGGGCAAGGGCAATGCCAGTCTGCCTGAAGGACTTGATGAACAAGTTGAAGCAGGTGTAATGGGCTTAAAACTGCATGAAGATTGGGGTACAACGCCCGCTTCTATCGACAATTGTTTAAGTGTTGCTGAGCGTTATGATGTGCAAGTGGCGATTCATACCGACACGTTAAATGAGTCAGGTTTTGTTGAAGATACCTTTGCAGCATTTAAAAATCGCACCATTCATACTTTCCATACTGAAGGTGCGGGTGGTGGTCATGCGCCCGATATTATCAAAGCTTGTGGTGAGTTAAATGTATTACCGTCATCAACAAATCCTACACGACCTTACACCGTAAACACGGTTGATGAGCATTTGGATATGTTGATGGTCTGCCATCATCTTGACCCAAGCATCGCTGAAGACGTGGCATTTGCAGAATCTCGCATCCGCCGAGAAACCATCGCGGCTGAAGATATTTTGCATGATTTGGGCGCATTCTCGATGATTTCATCAGACTCGCAAGCAATGGGACGAGTGGGCGAGGTGATTACGCGCACATGGCAAACCGCGCATAAAATGAAAGTACAGCGTGGTAGTTTAAAAGGTGATCCTAAAACAAACGATAATAATCGTATTAAGCGCTATATTGCAAAGTACACCATAAACCCTGCTTTGGCGCATGGTATTGCACACGAAGTTGGCTCGATTGAGGTGGGTAAACTGGCAGATTTAGTGTTGTGGAAACCTGCCTTCTTTGCGACAAAACCAAGTTTGATTATAAAAGGCGGTATGATTGCATCTGCACCAATGGGTGACCCCAATGCTTCAATCCCTACGCCTCAGCCAGTACATTATCGCCCTATGTTTGGCAGCTATGGTGGTGCGCGTTTAGCAACCCGTATGACGTTTTTATCACAAGCGAGTATGAATGCAGGCATTACAGAACAACTGGGTTTAAAGAGTTTGGTAAGCGCGGTTAAAAACTGTCGTTCAGTGAAGAAAACAGACATGATTCACAATGACTATATGCCAGAGATTAATGTGGATTCACAAACCTATGAAGTACGCGCAGATGGAGAGTTATTGACCTGTGAACCAGCAGATATTTTGCCGTTGGCACAGCGATACTTTTTATTTTAACACGCTGTTTATAGAGCTAAGAAGAAATGAGTATTAATAGTCTATTTGTATACGGTACTTTAGCTCCAGGTCGTCCTAATGAACATGTCTTAAAAAAGATAGGAGGAACGTGGAGAAAAGGTAGTGTCACTGGGATATTACACCAAGAGGGTTGGGGCGCTACGATGGGGTATCCTGCCATCACGCTTGATGTAAATGGTAAAGAAGTAAACGGTTTTGTATTTAGTTCAGATGATTTTTCTAGTTATTGGGAGGAATTAGATGAATTTGAAGGAAGTGAATATGAGCGTGTTATCGTTAAAGTAAATTTAAAAAATGAAGCAACAATTGATGCTTATATTTACACGTTAAAAGTGTAAGCAAGGCAGGCTAGAAAATTATGATAAAGTTTGAAGAAAAAATATCCACAACAAAATCAGCCGATACAACCGTCACATTACCACGTGATCAACGTGAGAAGAGCCGTCTAAAAGTTACACTTGATGATGGTCGTGAAGCAGGCTTGTTTTTTGAAAAAGGAGTAAGCTTTCAAGATGGTGATCTCATCATCAGCGATGATAATAAGGTGCTGGTTGAAATTAAAGCCGCTGATGAAACGGTCTCAAGTGTGTATTGTGATGATCCATTACAACTTGCGCGCGCTTGTTACCACCTTGGCAATCGCCATATTCCACTGCAAATAGATGAAGGTATGTTACGTTATCAACACGATCATGTTTTGGATGATATGGTGCGAGGTTTTGGCTTAGACGTTAAAGCAGAACAAGCACCGTTTGAGCCTGAATCTGGCGCTTATAGTGGTGGCGGGCATCATCACCATGGTCATAGTCACTAAATGAGTAATACTGCTCAGAACAATTTAAGTCTATTAAGACTTATGCAATTGAGCAGCCCTACATTGCCAGTAGGTGCATTTGCTTATTCGCAGGGTTTAGAATCTGCAATTGAAGCAGGTATGATCACCAACAGGGAAACACTGGCTACATGGCTAAAAGATTCACTTACGTTTAGTTTAAAAAATGTTGATTTACCTCTGTTTTCCCGACTTTATAAGAGTTGGGAAGAGAGTGATACTGATACTGATACGAAAGCTGTATTGTCTTGGAATCAAAATTTGTTTGCGCAAAGAGAAACCAAAGAACTACGTGATGAAGATCATCAATTAGGATTAGCCTTAGCGCGTTTATTGGATGATTTAGGTATTGAACAAGCAAAAGCATTAAGAAAAGAAAAACAACTGTGTTTTTTAACGCTGTTCACTTTGGCTGCTGTTGAATGGAAAATAGAGGTAGAGCAGGCGGCAAATGGTTTTATCTGGTCATGGCTGGATAATCAAATAGCGGCGGCGATTAAACTAGTGCCTCTGGGACAAACAGACGGACAACGCGTGTTGTCAGAGTTGTTGCCAATAATCCCAGAGATTGTTAAGCAGGGGCTTAGCGTTGAAGATGAAGAGATCGGGGCTTCTTTGCCAATGATGGCGATATTGAGTTCTCAACATGAAACGCAATACTCAAGATTATTTAGATCTTAATTCTTTTAGTTCCCTCTCCTCTAAGTATAGGGGAGAGGGCGAGAGTGGAGGGGACTAAAAGCAAAATAAAACAAGTAAAAGGAAACGTATTTAATGAGTAATAAACAAGTATTAAGAATAGGCGTAGGTGGCCCCGTAGGGTCAGGAAAAACAGCATTACTGCGCCAACTTTGTAAAGAAATGCAAGATGACTATGACCTAGCAGTTGTCACAAATGATATTTACACAAAAGAAGATGCCGAGTTTTTACTACGACATAACGCGCTAGATGCGGATAGAATCATGGGTGTAGAAACAGGTGGTTGTCCGCATACTG
This sequence comes from Thiotrichaceae bacterium, assembly GCA_026988095.1. Lineage (GTDB taxonomy): Bacteria > Pseudomonadota > Gammaproteobacteria > Thiotrichales > Thiotrichaceae > Cocleimonas. Next base: position 573 of record JALSLX010000058.1, on the reverse strand, counting down.
CAATTCGTGAAGATGCGTCTATCAATTTATCAGCGGTTGATACCATGTGTGATCGCTTTCCTAATCTTGATTTTGTCATTATCGAAAGCGGTGGGGATAATCTTAGTGCGACGTTTAGCCCTGAATTATCAGATTTAACCATTTATGTAATTGATGTTGCAGCAGGTGATAAAATCCCACGTAAAGGTGGACCCGGTATTACAAAGTCTGATTTATTAATTATCAATAAAACAGATTTAGCTCCAATGGTTGGAGCGTCTTTAGAGGTCATGGATAAAGATACCAAACGGATGCGTGGTGACAAGCCTTATTTATTTACTAATCTTAAAGACGGTGAAAATGTAAACGCGGTGATTGCATTTATAAAAGATAAAGGGATGTTGTAGATTTTTTCACATCCTTCGACTTAGCTCAGGAAGTTATGCGGTATAAAAATAACCGTTACAGTACCCTGGCGGACTTGGTTTATCCTGAGTATAGTCGGAAGGGAAGGGCACGGCTAGATTGCTCAGGAGTACCTCTAGGGCGCTGTAACGACAACCGTTACAAAACCTTGGCTATTTCTTTTAAGCT
>JALSLX010000057.1 GCA_026988095.1 Thiotrichaceae bacterium | reverse complement strand
CAGTAAACTTTGATGGATTGCATCGTATTTTGGGAGGTATTTATCGTCTTCATCTTCTTTATTGATCTTATTTGTGACTTTCTTTTTGGTCTTAATTTTTGCAACTGATTTCTTTGTACCGCCTTTTTCTAATTGAGCGTCTTTGCCAAATAGAGAGCCTTTTAAACTCATCCGCAACTGTCGGTAAGTTTCATTCCATTCGCGCAAGCGCATAAACGATAAAAACTCACGACGACACAACTTGCGCAATTGCCCTTGGGATAGCTCGCCATTTTTATCGTGGTAATAGTCCCAAAGTTTTAACAGTGCTATAAAGTCTGAATTTTCATCTTTAAAGCGACTGTGCTTTTGATCTGACGCCTGTTGCTTATCCATTGGACGTTCGCGGACATCTTGCACGGATAATGCGCTTACGATAACCAAAACTTCATCCAGCACACCCTGATCTTTTGCGGCTAACAACATTCGACCTAGTCTTGGATCAATCGGTAGACTCGCAAGTTGTCTGCCCATTTGGGTAATTTTCATCCCACTACCAAACGTTTTATCACCTTTGGTTTTGGTCACTGCGCCTAATTCAAATAAAAGTTTGTAGCCATCTCGAATCATCCCCGAATCGGGTGCTTCTAAATAAGGGAAATCATACACATCACCAAGGTTTAATGATGCTAACTGCAAAATAACTGAGGCTAAATTTGTTCGCTGTATCTCTGGCAGGGTAAATTCTGATCTAGCTTCAAAATCATCTTCTGCATACAGCCTAATCGCGATACCATTGCTGGTACGACCACAACGCCCTGAACGCTGATTTGCTGATGCTTGTGATATTTTCTCGATTGGCAGACGTTGTACACGCGAACGCCATGAGTAACGTGAGATACGCGCCAAGCCCGTATCAATCACATATTTAATACCTGGAACGGTAAGTGATGTTTCTGCAACATTGGTGGCCAAAACAATACGCCTAGCACCTGTCGGATGAAAAATCTTGTTCTGCTCTTTGGCAGAAAGTCGCGCAAATAACGGCAATATTTCAACACTGGGTTTATGGTGCTTTCGCAATGCCTCACTCGCTTCTCGTATCTCTCGCTCACCTGATAGAAACACCAATATTCCGCCAGGTGATTCATTCATCAATTCATCACTGGCATCAACAATGGCTTGCACCATGTCTTTTTGAGTCTCTTCTTTTCCTGCTTCTTTATCTTTGGTGTTATCTGTTTCTTGCAAAAGAGAGTGGTAACGGATTTCAACAGGATAGGTTCGCCCTGAAACCTCTATTACGGGTGCATCCTTGCCGTTAAAATTAAAATGTTTGGCAAAGCGCTTAGGGTCTATCGTTGCCGAAGTGATAATGACTTTTAAGTCTTTACGGCGTGGAAGCAACCAACGTAAATAACCCAGCAAAAAATCAATATTGAGGCTACGTTCATGCGCCTCATCAATAATCAGCGTATCGTATTGATTCAAATAACGATCATTGCGAATCTCTGCCAACAAGATGCCATCAGTCATTAACTTAATGTAGCTATTCTCATTGGTATGATCATGAAAACGTACTTTATAACCGACCACAGAACCAAGCTCAGTGTTTAACTCTTCGGCAATCCGTGCCGCTACACTTCTCGCCGCTAATCGACGCGGTTGTGTATGACCGATTAAGCCATCAACACCTCTGCCTAGCTCCAAACACATTTTAGGTAGTTGCGTGGTTTTACCTGAGCCTGTTTCTCCACAAATTATGGTGACTTGGTTATCGCGTATGGTTTTGATGATTTCATCACGTCGTTCTGCGACAGGGAGATCTGGGTAGCTTGGTTTTGGGAGGTTTGTTAGACGTTGTTCGCGCGCTTCAACTGAAGACAGTATTTTTACTTTAGTACGCTTAAAAGACTTATCAAATATCTCTGTTTTTGGTTTTAAACGCCTCAATTTATGAAGCTCTCTATTCAAAACAAAGCGCTGTGAACCTCTGCAGTGCTGTAATAATTCTATTAAGTCTTTCAGGGAATTAGATTGGCTCGATTTGGAAGAATCAGACATAAAAAAGGACTAAAAAAGGCTTAAATAAAGAGAATAACAGATCAAATTAAATACAAATCATCGAAAAACAGGGGGGGTGGTTAAATAAAATAACCTTAAAAGCCCTATTTTATCTTAAAAGGAGGGAATTATGACACAGAAGTATCAGCTTCTGACTGTTTGCGCAGTGCTTTTGCCATTTTGTGATCACCACAGCCTTGTTCTGACACTTGATTTCTTCCACGTTCTTTAGAAACGTATAGAGCATTATCAGCAGCCGTTAAAAGCATGGCGGGGAAGATGACTTTTTGATCTTCATCAGGTGTTTTACCCGTAAAGTCCCATGCTGGTTCACAACACGACACACCTATACTCACTGTTACTACGCCAATATCTGTACGTGAGTGCTCAATTTGAAGCCCTTCTATTTTTCGCCTTAATCGCTCAGCAAGCATTACAGCATCTGCTTGTTTTGTTACCGGCAAAAGAATCGAGAACTCTTCACCGCCGTAGCGCGATGCTAAATCAGCAGGACGATGTGTAATGGATGCCATGGTATCTGCAATTTGCTTTAAACAGCTATCACCTGCTTGATGACCATAGGTATCATTATATTTTTTGAAGAAGTCCACATCGATGAGAAGCATTGAAATTGGGGTTCTCTCACGCATTGCTCTACGCCATTCAACTTTAAACTTACGATCAAAGTGTCTGCGATTTGCAATTTGTGTTAATTGATCTGTGTCGGCTAAATCTTGAAGTTTTAATTGGGTTTCTTGTAGCTCAAAGAGCAGTTGATAAATATAGCTAGATGCGAAAATTAGAGTGATCGCCATAATAATAATAGCACCAGCAACTAAACTGTGACCTTCGTCATTACTGAGAAACAGCAATATTGTAATCGGTAATAATGTTATAAATACCTGAAAGTAATACGCTATGCGCGAAGCTGCTAATGTTGGAATAGAAGCCAACAAAACACTAAACAAAACCAATATCATTAAAATCAGATGAGAAAAATCAGCAGGAAAAAACACAAGGCCCGATAATCCCCACATGGTACTAATAAAGGTTGAAAAGAATACGTGCCTGTTTGCCCAGCGGGTTAATTCTATTTGTGTATATTGTTGTTTAGGCTTGAAGTTTTTACCTATGAGAAAACGAACAATACTCAAAGTAACAATTAATCCCAACCAAATTAAAAGAGGGATTTGTTGGTTTGATAAATGAAACCATAAAAAGAATGCCATGAAGGTGGCAAGTAAAATATTACTCCAAAAGCCGAGCGTCTTATTCTTATAGAGATAGGCAATTTGTCCCTGTATTAAACTGGGAACACTCGGCGAATCAGCCGTAAATGTTGATTCCTTTTGTTCTAGATTAGCCACGAGTCATAGCCATTAACGAAGTGAAATAACCATGGGTCGATGTCCCATTTTTTCAGCCGAATGCTTCCAACTATTAATACTGTTTTGATCAACAGGGCCTGCGATTACACGATACCAGAGCCTGCCCTTTATTTTCTTTTCTTGAATATAGGCATCAATTCCTCTTTTTGTTAATCGACCACGCGTAATATTTGCCCTACTTTTTTTCTTATAAGAGGCCACCTGTAAAAGAAAGTCTCCATCCTTTTCAATATTACGCTCTTGTTTGGCCACTATTGCAGGTGTTTTATCTAAAGGCTTAGACTCCTCGACTATTAAAATTTCCTTAGATTTTTGAGAGTCAGTCAAAACAGTGGTTGTAACCTGTCGGCTAGTATCAATTGGCTTTGTAGAACCTACTGGCACATCTAATGTTGGTAAAACAGCATAGTAACTAAACTTTGTTTGTCGTACTTCTTCTTTTTCTGGCGTTTTATCCCTTTTATAGGAAACAGGTGTACTATTCACATTGGCTGTATTTTGTTGTTTCATACTAGCGCTTTGAGCTTGCTTAATTTTATCCTGTACAGTGCCCACCATCGAAAGCGCAGAAGAATTATTACTCGTAAAATAATACATTCCCAAACCAACAAGCAAACCTAAAATGATTCCTGAAAACATCCAGATGATACCGCTTCCGCCCACGAAGCCTGTATCTAGTGATTCACTACGTTTAAAATCCTTATACATTTATATTTCTCTTTGGTCGTTTAAGCCAGCACGCTTTTTCCATATTTTCTTATGATTATTAGAATGAGAAAGAAGTCCCCCGAGCCTAATATTGCCATTATTTTTCGATACTTACAAGATTCTTCTCATCTAATAGAATAATTTTATCTATTTGACTAATGCCGCTATAGAAAATCCATTGGATCGATATCAATGACCCATCTAACCCCTCCAGTCCTTCTAAACTTAACCAACAAGGCTAATGTTTTTTCTATAGTTACGTGTAATTGCCCCCTCTGGTGGGATGAAACTAGTAACTGAAATCGATAACGATTTGCTCTTTTAGCTAGTGGCGACGGAATTGGTCCCAGTAAATCGATACCTTCACTATCAAAATTATCTAATTCTGAACGTAACTGCAATAAAAGTTTATTGAGGAAGTTCATCCCCGCATTCTCACTGTCTGCGCTTACTCGAATGAGCGCCTGCGCTCCAAAAGGCGGGTAGTGCCACAACTTTCTTTCTTTTAAAATATCCTGTGAAACTTTAGAGTATCCTTTTGACAGCAATGCTATTAACAAGGGATGTTCTGGCTGAGATGTTTGTAATACCACGCGGCCTTTTTGCTCCCCACGACCTGCTCGACCTGCGACCTGTAAAACTTGTTGCGCTAAGCGCTCTTGGGCGCGGTAGTCGGTACTAAACAACGCCTGATCCACATCTAAAATACCTACTAATGTTAATTTAGGAAAGTCATGCCCTTTGGTTAACATCTGGGTACCTATTAAAATAACAGGATCCCCTTTGTGCACTTGTTGTAATTTTTTTTCTAATGCCCCTTTTTTTGATGTGCTATCTCGATCAATTCTGATTACAGATGTTTCTGGGAAATGAGTATTTAAAACTTGTTCAACTCTCTCTGTTCCCTGACCTTGCGTGGTTAACTTATCACTATTACAGTCTGGACAAGTCGGTTTTACAAATTCCTCCACACCGCAATGATGACAGATAACTTTATGTACTAAAGCATGATACGTCATTCCCATTTCACAGTGATTACAGCTCGCGTGCCAACCACAAGCAGGACACATTAACACTGGAGCAAAGCCACGACGATTTAAAAAAATCATTACCTGATTATCATTTTGCAGATGAGTACGAATCTCACTCATCATCAAACTACTTATACCCGCCTCTAGCGGCAAAGTACGAATGTCCTGGACTACCATTTCAGGTCGTTTACTCACTCCAGGTCTGCTTGCTAACCTTAAATAGTAATAACGTTTTTGATTTACATTTTGTAATGACTCTAGCGACGGTGTTGCACTACCCAGTAAAACAGGAATATTAAAATCATGTGCGCGCTTGATTGCCATATCACGCCCTTGATATAAAAAACCTTCTTGTTGCTTGAATGATGCGTCATGCTCTTCATCAATCAATATCACACCAAGAGATTTCATAGGCGTAAAAATAGCAGACCGTGTGCCGATAATAATATGAATTGCGCCTGTTTTTGCGCCCATCCAAACACGTAAGCGCTCGCCATCAGTAAGCCCTGAATGCAAAGCTGCCACGCTGTACTCTGGAAAGTGTTCTTTAAAACGATAGAGTAATTGCGGTATTAAGCCAATCTCTGGTACCAATACTAAAACTTGCTTCTCAACATCTAAAACAGGCTCTATTGATCTTAAATAGACCTCAGTCTTTCCACTACCTGTAATACCGTGTAAAAGTATCGGTTTTGGTTTTTCCTCTTTAAAGTACTTGTGAATACTCGAAACACTTTGTTCTTGCTCTTCAGTTAATGTGACTTGTTTTTTTACAGGAGGTTTTTCTTGATACTTAGGAGTTGTAAAACCAGCATCTACCTCTCTAAATTCAACTAACTCTTTCTTATCCAGCTGTTTAAGAATACTGCGCCATGTTTTACCAAAAGTATCATCAAGTTGCTGCTCTCCTACTTCTCCTTTTTTTAACAATCCCAACATCAACTGCTGCTTAGGAGCACGCTTAAGATTATCTAACTCAAGAACCTGCCCTAAGCGATTGGTACACCAAAAACGTAATTTAGGAACTTTCTTCCCTTTTCGTAAAGCCGTTGGCAGTGCATGGAATAAAACCTCACCCAAAGGATAAAAATAGTAAATGCTCGCCCAATTGAGTAATCGCATCATCGAATCATCAATTAATGGAGCTTCATCCAATACTTCAATGACGTCTTTTAAATTTTTAAACTCACTTTCAATATCAGTTTCAACAACGATTGCCGTTACCATAGAGTTACCCAGAGGCACTCTCAAACGGCAACCAATTTTAGGGTGTACCTTATTCTCACATTGGTAATCCAATAATTTATAAATAGGTCGCTGAATAGCAACACGTATTACATTTTTTAACTCAGCAACCATCAATACAAAACCATAAGCCAAACAGATGAGAATCTAAATTTAAGTGAGACAATATTCCCCTCAAGTTAAAAAGAAAGTAAAAAAAAAAGAGACAATACATAAAGAGCCACTATAGAACACTTTAGGCAATACTAATAACGACAAATTTATAAATAATAGCTAACTAATTAATAGTGATTTATTAATTTATTATATTATAGCGGCACACCCTGTGGATAACTTTGTGGATTAAAGTATAACAAGCATACTAAGTTACTGTCTTTGCAAGTAATTATTTGCCATGCTATCTATATAATTAAAAGCTTATAATTCAATACTTTCAACAACTTATACCTTAACTCAAAATAAATGAAAAATAATACACAATTTATGCTAATCCAAAACCTTGTCTGTGTATAACAAACAAAAGAAAAGCCTCATTGTAGAGGCCTTCTTAAAATATCAAGTAATTTATTCACTTTTTATTCAAATAAATTATGAACCTGATTAGGGTAATTTTATCAACAATACCTATAGCTCTTTTAAGCTTGTAACCAAATCATTTGCCACATCTTGACCATCACCATAAAGCATACGTGTGTTATCAGCAAAGAAGAGATGATTCTCAATACCTGAGAAACCTGTGCCTTTACCACGTTTAACCACGATTACATTCTTGGCGTAATCAGCATTCAAGATTGGCATACCATAAATCGGACTATTTGGATCGGTACGCGCAGCAGGATTCACAACATCGTTTGCGCCAATAACTAATACCACATCCGTTGTTGGAAACTCTTCGTTGATTTCATCTAAGTCATAAATAATATCGTAAGGCACACCCGCTTCTGCTAACAATACATTCATATGACCCGGCATACGACCTGCGACTGGGTGAATAGCAAACTTAACCGTCGCACCACGCTCTTGCAACTGCTTAGTCATTTCCCATACTTTATGCTGTGCTTGTGCAACCGCCATCCCGTAACCTGGGATAATCACAACTTTTTCTGCAAATGCCATCATTACTGCAACGTCTGTTGCATCAATTTCTTTCATGCTGCCGTTTACTGCTTCCGCTTCTCCGCCATCAGCATCACCAAAGTTACTAAACAATACATTTGAGATTGGACGATTCATCGCCTTAGCCATTAACTGTGTTAGCAATGTACCTGCAGAGCCAACCACGATACCCGCTATCATCATCGCAGGGTTTGAAAGCACGTAACCTTCAAAACCAACCGCAAGACCCGTGAGTGCATTAAACAGCGATATTACCACTGGCATATCTGCACCACCGATAGGTACAGTCACCATCACACCAAAAGCCAGCGCAAGCACAAAGAATACAGCAAGCAATGTCATGCTGTATTCAGTACCATTTAAGATAATCGCCAAGCCAATAGTAAGCGCAACAACAAAAACTAAGGCATTAAAAAACTGCTGCATTGGAAAGCGAATAACACCACGCATCAAACCCTGTAACTTAGCGTATGCAACTAATGACCCTGAGAATGCCACTGTGCCAATCATTGCACCAATAACGGCTAATGCTTGGATCGTCATTGGCATTTCATCTTGCTTAAGCAGAATAACCGCAGCAATTGCCGCTGCTGCACCACCACCCATACCGTTATATAAAGCAATCATTTGCGGCATATCGGTCATAGCAACTTTTTTGCCACTCACATAAGCGATAGCACCACCGATGCCGATGGCAATCGTCATCCAAATATAGTTATGGTTTATCTCGTGGTGAAAATAGGTGATCAATGTTGCCATCACCATGCCCACACCAGCCCAAACGATACCGCGACGCGCTGTCATCGGTGATCCCATTTGTTTTAGCCCAAGAATAAATAACAATGCCGCAATAAAATACGTTGCCTGAATGACAAAGTTTAAAAGATCAAAGTCTTCCATTACTTATCTCCTTCTTTCTTTTCGCTTGGCTTAAACATTTCAAGCATTCGCTCTGTTACCACATAACCACCAACTGCATTACCTGCCGCCAACAATACAGCAATAAAACCAATAACCGTTTGTGCGGTAGATTCTGCATGACCCATCGCTACCATTGCACCAACCAAAACAATACCGTGTACAAAGTTAGAACCAGACATCAATGGCGTATGTAAAATAACAGGTACTTTTGAGATAATCTCGTAGCCTGTAACAGCCGCTAACATGAAAATATAGAGCGCGATAAACCCTTCCATTATTTTTCCCCTATTGTTTTATTTAACAATGCAACAGTACCTTCGTGCATCACATCACCATCTTTTGTTAGCAATGCGCCAATCACGATTTCATCTTCAAAATCTGGAACGTAATCGCCACTCTCATCAATCAATAACTGCATAAAGTTAAATAAGTTTTTAGAATACATTTCACTGGCGTGAACAGGTACTTGACTAGCAACATCAAGTGGCCCGTGTATTACCACATCACCATGTTTGATGGTTTCGCCCGGCTTAGTTAAAGTACAATTTCCGCCACCTTCTGCCGCAAGGTCAATTATTACTGCGCCTTCTTTCATACCTTCAACCGTAGTTTCTGGAATAATTTTTGGAGCAGGCTTACCCGGCACTGCCGCCGTTGTAATTAACACATCAGCTTTAGAGATATATTCTGCAAGCTCTTGTTGTTGTTGCTCGCGCTCTTCTGCAGACAACTCACGCGCATAACCACCCTCGCCTGTTGCCGTGATAGACAGCTTTATTGCTTTTGCACCTAACGATTCAATTTGCTCTGCTGTTTCTGGACGAACATCATAAGCCTCAACCACTGCACCTAAACGTTTTGCCGTAGCGATCGCTTGCAAACCAGCAACTCCAACTCCGATAATGATAACTTTAGAAGGGCGAATTGTGCCCGCTGCCGTCGTTAACATCGGAAAGAAACGTGGTGCAATATCTGCACCCATAATCGCCGCTTTATAACCTGCGATTGCTGCTTGCGATGACAAAACATCCATCGACTGCGCACGAGAAATACGTGGGATTAACTCCATCGCAAAACTGGTAATTTTCTTATCCTGTAAAGACTTCAACATGGCAATATTATTGTGTGCCATTAATGTGCCTACCAAAACCGACCCATCTCGCATCATTGCAACTTCATCAGCCGTTGGTGCTTGTACGCGCCAAATTACATCTGACTTTTCACAAAGCTCTTCGGCACTATCAACCATGGTTGCGCCTTCAAATTGTGCATCCGAGATTAAGGCAGCTTTACCTGCACCCTTTTCTACAAAAATTTGTACACCCAGTTTGCTTAAACGACCAATAACAAATGGATCAATCGCCACACGGCGCTCACCTTTAGCCGTTTCACACGGAATACCTAACTTAATTGGCATGAGACTTTTCCCCTAATTCAATATGGCGCGTACTTTACCAGAGGAAGGGCTAAAATGGGAATATTCATTAAGGAATGGGAGGACAGGAAAATACAAATCATCGAAAAAAAGGGGGGGTGGGTATATAAAATCAGGAATTTCATATGTTTTTGTACCCACCCCCCCTATTTTTCGATGATTTGTAATATACCTGAATCTGTAACTTCAATACGGATAACAGAGCGTAAGATATTGGTTTAGCACGAGATTTTAAAAAACCTTAGCTTCACCCATAGGTTAAGCGGGTATTTTTTAAACTCGTGATGAATCAATAGCTTGCGTACTGTGCCGTAGTGAAGTCACTGATTCAGGATATATATACTCTACTTTAAAGATATCGCATTAAAAATGAATCTTTATCAAGGAACTCATCATATTACTATTTTATAATTACTTCCCCTGCACAAACCAAAAATACTTATGAAATTACTCAAAATCTTACTATTATCATTTTTTTTACAACCCGCGTTACTAATGGCCGAGGATATTGACCATAGACTTGTGATTCAAATAAGTACGGATGATATACGCGCGCAAGAAACCGCATTAAGTAATATCGTCAACATACAAAAGTTTTATGGAATGGATAACATCCAAATCGAACTCGTTGCCTTTGGTCCTGGGTATCGCCTTTTAACACCTCAAAGCCCACTAGCCGCGCGTATTAGCAGCCTTGCGCTACAAGAAGTTACGTTTACTGCTTGCTTGAATACGTTGATTTCAGTAAAAGAAAAAACTGGAATAATGCCCAAACTCATAGAGGGTATAACTATAACTAAAGCAGGTGTTCCTCGTATTATTAGTTTGCAAGAACAAGGATACAGCTACGTAAAATACTGAGAAGCCATACCTTATCCTGAATCCGTGACTTCAATGCGGATAACAGAGCGTAGATGTTGGTTTAGCACGGGATTTTAAAAAATCTTAGCTTCACCCATAGGTTAAGCGGGAATTTTTAAACCTGTAATGAATCAATAGTTTGCGTACTGTGCCACAGTGAAGTTACTGATTCAGGTTATAGTTATAGTTATAGTTATAGTTAATTAAAAAGTTACCCTGAAGGTAGCTAGGTATTAAAGCGCATAGATAAATCAACAGCATAAATATCTTTGGTGATCTGCCCTACTGAAATAAAATCTACTCCTGTTTCTGCTATCCCACCCACTGTTTTAATAGTTACACCGCCCGATGCCTCGAGTTTAATAGCTCCACCGTTTGCTTTATTTTCTACCACAGCTTCAGCCATCAAGCCTAAGCTGAAATTATCCAACATAATAATATCTGCACCAGCCTTGCTCGCCTCTCTAAACTCTTCCAAGTTTTCCGTTTCAACTTCCACTTTTATACTCGGGTGAAGTTTTTTAGCTTGAGCCACCGCTTTGCTTATCGAACCTGCCGCCATAATATGATTCTCTTTTATCAGAATCATATCGTACAAGCCAATGCGATGATTTTTACCGCCACCACACAATACGGCATATTTTTGAGCATCACGTAAATTAGGCAAGGTTTTGCGAGTATCTAAAATTCTGGTTTTAGAACCTGCTATTTCCTCAACAAATTGATGGGTTAGTGTTGCTGTCGCTGACAAAGTTTGTACAAAATTTAAAGCGGCGCGCTCACCACTTAAAATAGCGCGCGCATTACCTGACAATGTACAGAGAGTGCTATTAGCTTTAATGAAATCTCCATCTTTGAAATTCCACTCGATTTTCACGCTCAACTCTATTTGCTTAAAAACTTCATTAAACCATGCAACACCAGATAAAATTGCATCATCACGGCAGATTACCGTTGCGCTTGATTGGTTTTCTTTAGGGATTAGATCTGCGGTAACATCACCCGTAGCTATATCTTCTTGAAGAGCTAGTTTTACTTGTGTGGATATATTTTGTGGGAGCTTCATTCAAAACCTATTTGATTTGATTACTTTTAGTTTAAGCCATAGAAAGGGAGGCTAAATAGCCTCCCTTTTTATTTTACCAGCAATAAAGCTGACTAGTATTGAAATTTATTTCAAGCGAGTAACACCCATCATTTTAAGAATAGACTTCTCATAGAAAGGCTCTGAGCTTCCTTTCTTCATCTTACGGATAAAGTATTTTTCAAATGCAATCTTCGCTAAGTGAACCCACTTACCTTTCTTAAACCAAGCCACGTTACGTGGTGGGATTTGAGGAATTGCCAAGAATGCCGCACCCGTATCACCAAAATCAGCCAGACAAAGCGCTGTCCATGTGCCTTTTGCATGAGGCTCTTTGCCTTGAATTGCCGCATCAATATTATGAACGGCCGACGTAACCATTGACTCAATCATGTAACCTGTTTTTGGAGCACCTGTAGGAACAGGAGTCGCTTCAACAGGAGGTATTGCCACACAAACACCCGCAGAGAAAATATTCTGGTAGGTTGGGTTACGGTGGAATTCATCAATCATTACAAAACCACGAGGGTTACATAAACCTTCAACGGCATTAACTGCATCAACACCAAAGAATGCAGGCAGCATCATGGCAAGATCAAAATCTAGCTCATGCTCTGTATAAACCTCACCTTTTGCATCAAGCTCGCTAACGAACATCTTGCCTTCTTCAACTTTCGTTGTTTTAGCATTTGCAATCCATTTAATATGGCGATTTCTTAATTCAGACTCAAGCATACCTTTAGAATCACCAACGCCACCTAAACCTAAGTGCCCAACATAAGGCTCTGAGGTTACGATAGTAATGTGGAACTTATCACGCAGTTTGCGTTTTTTAAGGTCAGTATCAACAATTAATGCAAACTCGTAAGCAGGGCCGAAACAACTTGCAAACGGCATTGCTCCAACAATAATATGCCCGCTACCTTTTTCAAGCTGTTTTTTGTAATCTTCGTAGAACATCTCTGCATGATCAACCGTACAAACAGAATGCGTGTGACCACCATGTGGACCAGCGCCTTCAACTTCATCAAAGAATAATTTTGGACCGGTTGCGATTATCATGTAATCGTAGTTAATGGTCTCGCCACCTTCCATCGTTAGCGCATTGTTTACCGCATCAATCTTATCAACACGACCAGCGATGAACTTAATGCCTTTTTTTGTAACATACTTCTCAATTGAGAAAGTAATATCAGAACGCGATCTCCAGCCAACACCTACCCATGGATTTGACGGCGTAAACTGAAAATAATCACGCTCATTGATTAGCGTAATTTCATGACTACCGCCAAGCTCATCCTTTAATTCGTATGCTGCAGGCATTCCACCTGTTCCAGCGCCTAATACGACAATATGTGCCATTTTAAAACTCCTTGGTTTGTTGAAAACTCTATAATACGTAGCGCTAAGCTGACATAAGTAACTAAAGCTTCAAAGTATTATTGTTCAACGTTCTTTCTGAGAGGGTAAGATGGAATGAGACCATAAATGTGCTATTTAGTCAATTAAAACAAAGTTTTCAAGCAGTTATAATACCCTTCTAATATACTTATATTTACTGCACCAGCAGACACTTCTCATTCAACTCATATATAATTAAGCGATGAAAACTTACCTAGTTGGCGGCGCTGTTAGAGACAGATTATTAAATATTCCGGTCAAAGATAATGATTGGGTAGTGGTGGGCGCGACACCTGATGAAATGACAAAGAATGGTTTTAGCGCTGTTGGCAAAGACTTTCCTGTCTTCTTACATCCTAAAACACACGAAGAATATGCGCTGGCTCGCACTGAACGAAAAACAGCCGCTGGCTACCATGGCTTTGAGTTTCATGCAGAGAAAGATGTAACTTTAGAAGAAGATGTAAAACGCCGAGATTTAACCATTAATGCACTTGCTGAAGACGAACACGGCAAAGTGATTGATTATGTAAATGGTCAAGAAGATTTAAGAAATCGGATATTACGCCACGTATCCCCAGCTTTTGCAGAAGACCCTGTGCGAATTTTACGTATTGCGCGCTTTTCTGCACGTTTTGCATATTTAGGTTTCACCGTTGCTGATGAAACCATGCAATTAATGAAAAACATGGTGAAACAAGGAGAAGTTGATGCTTTAGTTGCCGAGCGCGTTTGGCAAGAAACGGCCAAAGCGTTATCTGAACCATCACCCGATGTTTTCATTGAAGTGTTACGAAAATGCGGCGCATTAAAGATTCTTTTTCCTGAGATTGATCGACTATTTGGCGTCCCCCAACCCGAAGAACATCACCCTGAAATTGATACAGGTGTTCACACCATGATGGTATTGCAACAAGCCTGCTTATTGAGCGATGACCCTGTCGTTCGTTTTGCGGCATTAACCCATGATTTAGGAAAAGGCACGACAGATAAAGATATATTACCTCACCATTACGGGCATGAAGAACGCGGCTATTATCTAGTGAAAGAGCTTTGTAAGCGTTACAAAGTGCCCAATCAGTTCACCCAGCTCGCTGAAATCACATCGCGCTATCACACACACGTGCATCGTGCTTTAGAAGTTAAACCGAAGACCTTATTAAAAGTGTTAAATGCTACCGATGCATATCGAAGACCTGAGCGTTTTGCACAATTTTTACTTGCCTGTACAGCCGACAGCCATGGCAGACCTGGGTATGAAGATTATGATTATCAACAAGCTCCTTTTTTTGCAATGATTAGAAACAACACCGCAGCTGTTGATGTGCAAGCCATAATCAAAGACGGCTTTGAAAATGAAAAAATATCAAACGAGCTTCATAATAGAAGACTTGCTATAATAAAAGACCTCTGTAAAGAATACACGATGAGTTAACAGGTATATTAAGGTATCAAACTCCATCCAAGCAGAAAACTGATCAACAGGCTTGAAACTAAATATTTAAACCATACGTTTATATAGAATCAGTACATACAATAAGGGACATCACATGACTATATTAAAAGCAGGATTTAATATCGGGGATATTATCATTCACCGTGAGCAAAACTTCCGTGGCGTAATTGTAGATGTTGATGCTGACTTCCAAGGTTCAGAAGACTGGTACGACCAATATACTACCAATGAGCCATCTAAAAATGCACCGTGGTATCACGTATTAATCGATGAAGAATCGACTATGGCATATGTTTCTGAGCAGAATATCTACGTTGATTCATCCAATATTGAGATTGATCACCCTATGGTTGATGACGTTTTTGCTGATTATAAAGCAGGTCATTACCTACCCCGTCAAACAATTAATTGATGTAGTCATCCACCACATTTTCCCGTGTGTAAGCGCCGCCTTGTCATGGGAAAATCTAAACACACTGAATAGCTACATACTTTACACAAAAAAATATGCCTGATTGGTTGACCCATTCACAATACCTAGTCGCCTTTCTCACCGGACTATTTGGAGGCGTACATTGCTTTGGAATGTGCGGTGGTATTGTCGGCGCACTTACACTTGGCACATCTAAAGAAGAAACATCCTCTCCTATCATAATCAGTCTTGGCTATAACATTGGTCGCATATCTGGCTATATCTTAGCGGGTGCGATTGTTGGCTTTCTTGGCTCGTCATTGGTTGATCTCACGGGCATTCAAACTGCCAAGCAAGTTTTAGCAATAATCGCATCACTCTTTATGATTGCTTTAGGTCTTTACCTTGCTGGTATCTGGAATGGCATTGCTAACATAGAAAGCGTTGGCTCAGTGCTTTGGAAGCGTATTCAGCCACTCACGCAACGGTTTATCCCTGTTAAAAGTTTTCAACAAGCATTACCACTAGGTTTTCTTTGGGGATGGCTTCCGTGTGGTCTGGTTTATACGGCTTTGATTTGGACGCTTTCAGCGGGTGGAGCCATGGAAGGGGCTTTAATTATGCTGGCTTTTGGCTTGGGCACATTACCGAATTTATTAGCGATGGGTGTAATTGCAGCTCGCCTTTCCAAATGGGTAAGAAACCCTAAAATCAGGCTAATTGCGGGAATGTTGGTTGTTTTAATGGGCGTATTGACTCTACTTAGAATTTTTTAGCTTCTTCATCTTTAGAAATAAGTGTCGCAAAAACACTATTGTAAGTTGGTGCTGAGCTTGTGAAACCCAACAAACAGCATCACGTTGGGCTTCGTTCCTCAACACCAAGCTACAAAATTTACTTTTATAACGTCTCGATAGAGGGACTCAGCCCCATCAAATAACTTTTAACCTGTCCTGCATTGGCTTGTTTTAATACCTTTAGCCCATAATTGTCCCAATCAAAGCTTTCCTCTGACTCATGCTCCAAATAAATCAGTGTATTTTCATCGATCAAGCCATTTTCTTTATCACAAATAACCTTTAAAACCTCTCCCAACAGGTTTTGGCGGTATGGAGGGTCTAAAAAGATGATATTTAACTTACCACCCCCCCCTTTTTTCGACGTTTTGTGTGTTTTTAGAAACTCTAAAGCATCTTCTTGGTGTACTTTTGCGTCTGATTTTAACAGCTCCAGATTGCATTCTAGTTGTTTCGCCACCACTTTGTTCATTTCAACAAAATCAACCTGAGCTGCACCTCTTGATAGCGCCTCTAAACCCAATATTCCACTGCCTGCAAACAAGTCTAAGCAGTTAGCGCCATGAATATAGGCTTGAAGCCAATTAAATAACGTTTCACGAATTCTATCGGGCGTTGGGCGTAAACCTTGTGCATCAATAAAAGATAGCTTCCTACTGCGCCAATCTCCACCGATTATGCGCAGTGTATTTGTCTTGCTACGCTTATTATTTTTCTGTGGCTTTTTCTTCATTAACTGCTTTTCCACCAACTATTACTGTCAGCATTTTATCAAGGTGTATTCGTCTCTTAAATGCATCCACGACTTGATCTCGACTGATATTTTCAACGGTATCGGTAAAAGTATTCAAATAATCTAAAGGCAAACCATAAAAACCTATCATCGCGATATAACCGATAATATCGTCATTACTTGCCGTGCGCAGAGGGAAGCCACCCGTAATATTGAGCTTAGATGCTTTTAAATCTTCTTCAGTTGGACCTTCTTTTTGGAATTTTTCCAAAACTTCACGAGCTACTTTTATTGCTTCATCTGTTTGTGATATTTTCGTTTGTAGTCCTACCATGAATGGGCCATTTTCTTGCATTGGAATGAAATAACTATAAACACTGTATGACAAACCACGTTTTACTCGTACTTCTTTCATTAACCGCGAAGTAAAGCCACTACCCCCTAAACCATGATTACCAAGATACAATGAGAAGTAATCCTTATCGCCTCGTTTATTTCCAGGTTGTCCAATCATCACATGCGCTTGTGTTGAAGGAAAAGGAATACGCACAGTTTTTGCCTCTGTTAATGGCTTAACTTCAGGGATTGCAACTGCTTTATTACCCTCTCCTTTACCACCGTTTAGTAATGCTTTTGATATTTTATTAGCGATAACTTCTGCTTGTTGCTTACTGATAGCCCCAACCAAAGCAAGTTGACCATTTTTATTGACATAGTACTTCTTAAAAAAATCTTTTAAGTCTTTAGTCGTTAGTGTGCCAATAGTTTTTTCGGTACCATTTTTAGGAGTAGCATAAGGGTGATCACCATAAAGGTTTTTATAAAATGCCTTACTAGCTATTGAACTAGGGTTTTGCTTTTCTGCTTGCAAGCCAACCAATGCTTGTTTTTTTAGGCGCTCAAAATCAACATCAGGAAAATCTGGTTTTTCAATAACTTTTTGCCAAATATACAAGGCTGATAGCATCTGTTCTTCGAGTGTTAATGTACGTAGATTAATCCATGACATATCACGCGCAGAACCTGCCGAAAATTTAGCACCTACAGATTCAAATGCCTCAGCTATTTGGTCTGCATTTAACCCTGCAGCGCCTTTGTCCAACATCCCCGATAACATTCCTGAAAGCCCAGCTTTATCGCCGTCATATGCACTGCCAGCTGCGAAAGTCAGCCGAGCATCTAAAATAGGTAGTTCAGGAACATTCACATAATAAACACGCAAGCCAGAATCAGTCACCCAATGCTCTATTTTTGGTGCCGCAGATGCCAATTGATTTGATACAACTATCATTGTAACGAAAACTATTCTTAGTAAGTTTTTCATTATTTAGCTTCCTTCTTATCATTACTTTCATTCAAAGGAAGAGGTATCAATTCCGCCACAGTTAAATGCTCTTCTATTAAATACTTCTTTGCTACATCTTTAATTTGCTCTGCAGTTACGGCCAAAACACCTGGCACATATTCATCCATATACTGATGCCCTAAGCCGACTGTTTCGAGTGAGCCTAACAATGTTGCCATGTGTTGAATTGAATCACGTTCAAAAACTTCACCAGCTATCACTTGAGCTTTAACTCGTTTTAACTCTGAATCACTTACCAACTCCGTTTTGAGTATCTCTATTTCATCTAGCAATGCTTTTTTAAGCACACTCATTGCAATATCTTTAGCGGGTGTACCTGTAATGACCATCATATTCGGTAAACGTCCGTAGCCGTAATAACCCGCTCCTGCTCCAGCAGCAATAGACTTTCCTCTAATCAGGTTTTTAGCAAAACGAGCACTATCTCCGCCATCTAGAATATTGGCCAATACTTCTAGCGCATAAGGCTCCCATTTATCAACCTTGCCATTTTTAGCAGAAATCATTCCAGGGGTTTTGAACCCCATGCGTAAGTTTGATAGTTTTGCAGGAAGCTTTAAAACAATATTTCGTACTCCCTTTTGTTCAACTTCGGTACGTAATTTTACCTCGGGTAGCGGGTTGCTCTTATAAACGCCAAAGTATTTTTTTGCCATTGCTATTACTTTTTCAGGGTCAACATCACCCACAACGACTAATGTAGCATTATTTGGCGTATACCATTTTCTATACCAATCAATAGCGTCTTCTAGCTTCATGCCCTCAAGATCAACCATCCAACCAATTACTGGCGCACGGTAGGGGCTATTCAAAAAGGCGACTGCATTAAATTGCTCACGTAGCAATGATGTTGGCTTATCATCTGTACGCCAACGTCGCTCCTCTTTTACAACTTCTATTTCTTTTTTAAATTCTGCAGGATCAAAAACCAAGTTACGCATTCTATCGGCTTCGATCTCCATCGCGGCTTCTAATTGATCTGCCGCAAGCACTTCGTAATACGCCGTGTAATCTTGAGAAGTAAAGGCATTATTGCGTGCGCCAATGGCTGATACCATTTTCTCAAACTCACCTGATTTATGCTTTTTCGTCCCCTTAAACATCATATGCTCAAGAGCATGAGACAAGCCTGTTATACCTTCATGTTCGTAGCTTGTACCAATTTTATACCAAACTTGAATCACTGCTACAGGCGCGCGCTTATCTTGCTTCACCAATACCTTCATGCCATTTTCTAAAACTGTTTCATAAACTTTACTAGTTTTATTTTTCACTTCTTCAGCAGTAGCTACTGAAAAAATGAACATTGACATCGTCATTATCAAAAAACTACGACGAAATAGCCCTACAGGTGATAAACTTCTATTTTGGTTTTGTTTCATATTCTTTGCAAACCTGCCCTTAAAATATTAAATGTAAGTATAAACTATGTTCCGACTATTTAAGAAAAAAAAGCCTGCCGATAATCAGACACAAGAGTCAGATAGTAATACGCCTGAAGAACAGAGTTTAGATGCTGATCTAAAAAACGAACAAGAACTATCAACTATTGAAAACGCACCGAGTTCATCGATCAATGAAGAACCTTCAACAATAGAAGAATCCCCAACAAACCAAGATGCAGAACAAAAAATAGTAGAGTCGCAAACTTTCCCTAAAGTTCAACAACAGGCTGAAGTTATTCGAGAAAAACCCCAAAAAGAAGGCTTATTTAGTCGCTTACGTTCTGGCTTGGCCAAAACAGGCACTTCAATCACCGAAGGCGTGGGCGACATTGTTCTTGGTAAGAAAAAAATTGATGAAGATGCATTAGAAGATTTAGAAACACGATTATTAATGGCAGATGTAGGCATGGAAGCAACTACTCGCATCATTAATGATTTAACTAAGCGCGTATCTCGCAATGAATTAAATGATTCCGATGCCTTAATGCAAGCAATGTACGCCGAAATGGTGAAAATTTTACGCCCCGTTTCAAAACCATTGGATGTTGGCAATATTTCACCTGCTGTCATTTTATTAGTAGGCATTAACGGGGCAGGCAAAACTACAACCATTGGAAAGCTTGCCAAGAAATTCCAAAACGAAGGTAAATCCGTCATGCTAGCAGCAGGCGATACATTCCGCGCAGCAGCAGTAGAGCAATTACAAGTATGGGGAGAGCGCAATGATATTCCTGTCATTGCACAGGGCACTGGCGCAGATAGCGCTTCGGTAATTTACGATGCTATGGAATCTGCAAAAGCAAAAAATATTGATGTTTTATTAGCAGACACTGCAGGGCGTTTACACACACAAACTAATTTAATGGAAGAGCTCAAAAAAGTTAAACGTGTAATGCAAAAAAACGACCCTAATGCACCCCATGAAATAATGTTAATTGTAGATGCAAGTATTGGACAAAATGCGCTTGCTCAAGCAACAGAATTTAATAAAGCATTAGGCCTAACAGGCATTACCGTTACTAAATTAGACGGAACAGCAAAAGGCGGAATCTTATTTGCGATAGCTGAAAAAGTAGGGATACCTGTACGCTTTATTGGTGTTGGTGAATCTATTGATGACTTACAAGAATTTGATGCTTATGAGTTTACTGGAGCATTGTTGGCAGGTGATGAGGAGTAAAAGACCCTTGGTTCATACACCGCCATAGCCACCCATTACCCAAATGGGTATATATTATGGATGCAGATTTTTAGTAAGCAAAAATATCAACATCTATTCCTTTTTCTCGGATTTTTTCTGCGCGTGCAGATATATAGCGTTGAAAGTTTTT
>JALSLX010000056.1 GCA_026988095.1 Thiotrichaceae bacterium | reverse complement strand
TGAAAATGCACAAGTACACGTAAATCGTGTAAAATCATCTTTACCCGACGACGGTGAAGTAAGAATTATAAAAATCACCGATAAACAATTCTCAAAGATACAAGTTTTCTATGGAAAAAAGCGCAAAGCCACTGAAAAAACACCCGACCAGCTTGGATTTTTCTAAGAAAAATCCAAGCTTATTGAAGGTAAATCAATACCTTATTTGCGAGATAGTGTAACCAACCAAGGCCTATCTGCAAATCACAACTATCACAAATGGGAGGCTGGCAAACGAAAAAGTGTAACCAACCAAGGCCTATCTGCAAATCACAACTGCAACCACGAGTTACGCATGATGGTATTGAGTGTAACCAACCAAGGCCTATCTGCAAATCACAACTGGTTAAAAATGCAGGTTCAGCAGGAACTTAGTGTAACCAACCAAGGCCTATCTGCAAATCACAACCGCATTCCCAAGGTGTCGGAAAGTGGGTAAGTGTAACCAACCAAGGCCTATCTGCAAATCACAACTATTTTAGGTACACCCCCCCCTGTTTTTAGAGTGTAACCAACCAAGGCCTATCTGCAAATCACAACCATCGGGGATATCAGGCTCCATCGAATCACAGTGTAACCAACCAAGGCCTATCTGCAAATCACAACGATGCATGGCTCGCTTGCCTACTCTGTCATAGTGTAACCAACCAAGGCCTATCTGCAAATCACAACGGCGCGTTTGGCTTTCCACTTGATGTTGGAGTGTAACCAACCAAGGCCTATCTGCAAATCACAACTGTTCACCGCAAGGTATCAAATCTTTAGAAGTGTAACCAACCAAGGCCTATCTGCAAATCACAACATGCTCTTGATGATCGACAAAAAGGAATTTAGTGTAACCAACCAAGGCCTATCTGCAAATCACAACGGGGTTCGCTCTGTTTTGCGTATGTTGCGTAGTGTAACCAACCAAGGCCTATCTGCAAATCACAACAGCATCATGAATTTACCCCTGTCAAATACAAGTGTAACCAACCAAGGCCTATCTGCAAATCACAACTTATTAACCTTCATGGCTACTAAACGTGACAGTGTAACCAACCAAGGCCTATCTGCAAATCACAACTTGGGGTATATGCAGTAGTTGTCGAAAAGAAGTGTAACCAACCAAGGCCTATCTGCAAATCACAACTTATTAGCTGGTGGTGCAGGTACAGGAAAGAGTGTAACCAACCAAGGCCTATCTGCAAATCACAACTTTAGACTCAAGACCTGCTGAAAGTAGTTCAGTGTAACCAACCAAGGCCTATCTGCAAATCACAACACTTGCCATGCAACACCTACAGTAGTACGAAGTGTAACCAACCAAGGCCTATCTGCAAATCACAACTTAACCCAACAGATACCGCGTACTCTTTTTAGTGTAACCAACCAAGGCCTATCTGCAAATCACAACTCAATGCGAGGCGGTCAAATAATTTTACCAAGTGTAACCAACCAAGGCCTATCTGCAAATCACAACTAGTTGAGAGAAGTATAGAGAAGATTGGTGAGTGTAACCAACCAAGGCCTATCTGCAAATCACAACACCACTGGAAAAGAGGATGGGAAGTTTAATAGTGTAACCAACCAAGGCCTATCTGCAAATCACAACGGGAATTAGGCAGTTCCAGCAGTTGGGCGGAGTGTAACCAACCAAGGCCTATCTGCAAATCACAACTGGGTGGTAGCCGTGGCGGTTGAATCAGTTAGTGTAACCAACCAAGGCCTATCTGCAAGTCACAACGAGTCGATAAAGCTGGAATCAGGCAATAGGAGTGTAACCAACCAAGGCCTATCTGCAAATCACAACTATCTAATGGGTAGTAGCTCAGAAAATACCAGTGTAACCAACCAAGGCCTATCTGCAAATCACAACTGGGTGGGTTATGAGTGCTGTCAAGCCGAAAGTGTAACCAACCAAGGCCTATCTGCAAATCACAACAGCTCAGATACTATTGATTAAGTCCGTGGAAGTGTAACCAACCAAGGCCTATCTGCAAATCACAACGTAAATGTCACTACAATGGATTCTGATGTAAGTGTAACCAACCAAGGCCTATCTGCAAATCACAACCTCGTTTCTGTACACGTCTGCTATCTTTTCAGTGTAACCAACCAAGGCCTATCTGCAAATCACAACTGAAATTCACACCTAATGAGCGTTGTGTTTAGTGTAACCAACCAAGGCCTATCTGCAAATCACAACTCAGTGTAAACACCACCCGCAAACGTGAACAGTGTAACCAACCAAGGCCTATCTGCAAATCACAACTGAAGGAAAGCCTGTACTTATTGTCGCGGTAGTGTAACCAACCAAGGCCTATCTGCAAATCACAACTCTAGCTCTTTTGTTCCAAATAATATGCAGAGTGTAACCAACCAAGGCCTATCTGCAAATCACAACCTAGCGAATACTCTTCATGAAAATCTGTTTATAACTCACAAACGCATGGGGTTGAAGCGAGATTGTTTGTGGATATGTTAGATAGAGATAAAGTACGATGGAATGTCGTCATACTGGTGAAGACCAGTATCCATTTATGATCAGGCGTTGCTTCAACCGTGGATTGCGGTCTGCACCGCAATGACGAAATAGGTAGAGCTTGAAGGATAAGAGATAGCGCCATCCGATATGACTAAACCCAAGCTTGCACAAAATTCCGATGAAATACCACCGATGTGTCGGATGGTGCTGCGCTTATCCAACCTACGGGCTGTTCGTAACCGTTAGTTTTGTTGTTTTAAAGGCATGACTAAGCATTATGTTAAATTAGGGCGGTCATAAAAATACAAATCATCGAGCCGAGCGGAGCGAGACCATGTTGGAGCACCGCGACGACAACCCGATAGGGTGCATAAAATGCATAAAAAGAGGGGGGGTGGGTTAGTATAAATCCCTTTTTGTGCCTAAAACGCCTTAAAATACGTAAAATAGCCTTAATTACGTCTAAAAAGACGTTTTTTAATAGCCACCCCCCTTCTTTTTCGATGATTTGTGTTGTACTTTTCATCTTTTACATGACATTGAGGGCTGAAATAGGGCGTTTGGGCTTGTATTTGGCTTTATGGTTATTGTGAAGCCGTCTTAATTTCTATTATGGCCACTGTAATTCCTAATTTAAGATGAGTCCTTGAGCTATTTTGTAAATAATGCGTTTTTTGCCATCAATTCTTCGTGAGCAATATTTTGCGTGAGGTGCTGGAGAATTAAAACAGTTCGTCAATCTGTTTCACGAGAGTTTATCTTTCGCATTTTTTTCTCGGGCTTTTTTAAGAATTTCTTCTCTATTTGCGTGATATCTTTCTTTACTTTTTTGAGCAAGTAAAGCTCTATTACGCTTTCGGTAAGCAACACGATATTCTTCATATCGAGCGTTTATTTCTTTTTTGTGCAAAGCATAGTGACGCTTCTTCTTTTCGAGTATTTCGTCTTTGTGCCTGCTGTAATAAGTACCTTCTACCATATACATAATTCTCTAGTCAGTTTCATTTTGTTTCAATCTTATATACGTTTTATTGCTTGCTTATAAACTGAATTTCTTTCGCGTTTACCTACTGAAACAACCAGTACATTTAATTTTTTATCTTGAACTTGGTAAACTAAGCGATAACCAGCACTACGAAGTTTTATTTTATAACAGTCATCCATACCACTAAGTCTTGCGCTTTCTACTCTTGGTCCTTCTAGTCTCTCAATAAGTTTCTTCTTGAATTGCTTGCTTATGGATTTATCCAATGAATCCCATTCTTTTTTAGCCAATACAATAAATTCAAGGCTATAGCTCATTAATATCTACCTTTATAGAGGGTTGGCCTAATCGTTCTTTGACAATTTTAGCGAGTTCTATATCTTCAAGCTTATTCATAAGTTCTTCATAGGCCTTTGCTGGAACGGCATAAAACACAGGCTCATTTCTGTTTAAAATTGCAACAGGATTTCCTTCACCTTGCTCTATTACTGCCATTGGATTTTTCTTTAATTCAGAAATTCCAGCAGAAATATCAGCAAGAATTTGATGTGTAATGTTCATAACCATACCTTTCCAAGAGACCTTTTTAAAAGTTTTAAACAGGTCATATAATATCATAACGTATATGACAAAACTAATTAAACAGTTATTAAAAAGGACTTATGTATTGATTAGTCAATAAATGTCATTTTGTTTCACTTGATCCTTATCAATTCGATAAAGGAGAACCTGATCAAGTCGATTAGAATTTAGCGCAGAAAAATCTGTCGCTATTTTTCATGAAGTGAAGTGAGACGTAATAGTCATTCTATTGTGTCGATCTTCATGGAAAATATCGGCAGATTTGGCAAGCTAAAAATAATTGGATTTGATCAAGGTTTCCTAAAGGGATAGTGTTTACGCTTCTCATCTAAGTCTCATCATTGCAACTTACGTATTGTTGTATCAATAAAAAAATATAAACTATTCATAATCATACATTGCGTGTAATTTAACATAATATATATTATGCGCAGTTATATGACTTTCTCTCTATCAAGCAATACTGGTATATTCCCCCTATATGACTGTTTAGCCCCATGTCATAAGGTATTCGTTTATTATGTGACTATTAGAAATTTAGAATTTATTAGCGTTTAGTAACTTGCTTTTATTAATCCCAATACTTTATCGCCCATTACTATGTTTGTTTGGCAACCTTCAAATCCATAACACGCGACTGCGGTAAATCCATTTTGCTTGACTGCCATGTCTAATAGATCTTCTGCTGATAAACTTAAGCGCCCAGCGCGTTCGATAAGTTTAAAGGTTAGTTTGCCAATGCCATCGTAGGCACGAAAAATGACTTCGGTACAGACGAGTTGGTCTGAGCTGAAAAAATCAAAATCGAAGTTATAGCTTTTTCCTTCGTGTTGTACGGCTCGTTCTAGTGCTTTGGCGATTTGTTTTTTGTTTAAGCTTGGTCGTAATACGATGAGTTCATCAACGTCTAGGGTTTCGGTTAAGGGTCTAAACAGTACGCCGTCTTTTTGTGCTTCTAGTGTGCGTATGTCTTTGCACCAACGTTGTGCAATTTCATCATCATATAGTTTTACACCTAATTTTTCACGTTCGGTATCTGAGCCTATGTATAAAGCCGCGTGTGGCCAGTAACCGGGCAAAAATAAGTTGCTGGCGACAAAGTCATGACGTGTGATGAGTACATCCCCTGCTTTTAGAAATTCTGCGAGTTGTTTTTGTATGGCTGGTGTTACACGGCTATCGTCATGTATGCCTAGATCGGCTATTACCCGCCCTGCTTTCTCTAGTATAAAAAATGAGGTGATTTTTTTGGTGATGGCTCCACGTCTTGTTATTGCGTGCCATAGGTATTTGAATCGTAGTTTTATGAATTCTAAGGTGCTGGGGTGTAATGTTTGTTCTAATACGCTTAAGTTTTTGACGATTGAGCCAATAAGTTTGTCATTGTCTAAGGTTTGAATAAATTCACGATTTGCATCCACCATATTCATCATATATTGCATTTTCATGGCGTTGTCTGTGTCACTTAATGAGCGATATATTTGGGTGAAAACCTTAGGTGGAATGCGGTGTTGTGGTGCTCCTTCGTTTATTTTTCGTTGTACTAATTTGTGCTTTGCTAGTTTGTTTATTAATAATCGTGCCATGTAAACGGTTTGGCATGATGCTGCGTAACCGAGTAAAAAGTGTCGCCAATCATCAATGGTTTTTACATTTTCGATATTATCTGAAAAATGGGCTGACATATCATTAATGATCTCCCAGTAGCCTGAGCGTATGGTGAGATAACGGGATATTAATAACCAGACTAGGTCATCTTCTTCAGGGAGAAAATAGCCCCGTTTTATGGCGGTGCTTATGGTTTGTTGCGCGGGTTGTTCTTTGGCAAGTTTTATTAGTGCTTTGGTGAGTGAGTGATAGCCACGTTGGGTTTTTTGTAGGTCTGTAAACATTTTATTTACATTCTCTTGATGATTTTTATGTTTACGCTGGTTTTGTCATCACTTAAATAGATTTCGCCGTCTTGGATATTGCATTGCAGGTTCATATTGCGTTGTACCATTGTTTCAACGCCTTCTGCGTTCTCTGCATTTATATGAAACACTTGTAGATTGTTGAATCTTTTAAGTTTATCTTCTTGTTGTTGCCACCATACTTTTGCTTTACGCTCATGGTAGGTATAGATAATGACTTTGCTAGAGCGACCGCAAGCCTTGCGAATGCGTTTTTCATCAGGTTGCCCTAAATCTATCCAGATTTCTATCTCATCGGTGAGTGTTTTTTGCCATAAGTCTGGTTCGTCATCTGTGCTTAAGCCTTTTGTAAACGCCATTGTTTCGCTCGCATTTACAATAAAGGCTATCACTCGCACCATAAAACGTAGGTCTGTTTCGGAGGGATGTTGAGCCAGTGTTAGTTCGTGAGTTTGGTAATAGTGCCGATCCATATCAGCAATATTGAGGGATATTTTATTGATGGTGGCGCTAATTGCCATTACGTTTTTCTCTATGAATTTAGAGTTTTTTATTATACCTGTACGCCTTTAAATACTCGCTTTATATTTTTCTGGCTAGTGTATTTTTTATTTAGGTAAAGCGTTATAAGGATATAATTTAGTTAATGTATTTCTATTGAATGTTTCCTATACTGTTTGTTAATTGTAAAAATATAACCCAAAGGAGAAGTAATGAATAAACTTATCGTAGCAGGACTTACTGCTTTAACTTTATCTGTCAGTACTGCGGCAATGGCAAAAACTAAAGTTGGTATGATCACAACATTATCTGGTGGTGGTTCTAGCCTTGGTATTGATGTGCGTGATGGTTTTAAACTTGCGCTTAGTTTATCTGATAATAAAGATATTGAGTTATTGGTTGAAGATGATAGCCGTAAGCCTGCAAAAGCCGTTCAAATTGCTGATAAGTTTATTCAAAAAGAAAAGGTGGATATTTTAACGGGTATTATATTCTCTAACCTTGCGATGGCGGTTATCCCTTCTGCTGTGAAAAAGGATATATTTTACATTAGCCCTAACGCGGGCCCTTCTGCTCTTGCTGGTAAAGGTTGTCATAAAAATTCTTTTAATGTTGCATGGCAAAATGACAATTTGCACGAAGCAATGGGGAGTTATGCCAATGATGCTGGGCATAAGAAAACATTTATTATTGCACCAAACTACCCTGCTGGAAAAGATGCTTTAACAGGTTATAAGCGTTTCTTTAAAGGTGATGTGGCGGGTGAGATTTACACTAAGCTGGGGCAAAAAGATTACGCGGTTGAAATTGCTAAAATTAAAGCTTCAGGTGCTGATTCTGTCTTCTTCTTTTTACCTGGTGGAATGGGCATTGCTTTCATGAAGCAGTATTCTTCATCGGGTTCTGATATTCCTGTCATGGGACCTGCTTTCTCGTTTGATCAAGGTATTCTAAAGGCAGTGGGTGAAGCGGCGCTAGGTGTTAAAAATTCATCGCAATGGAATAAAGATTTGGATAATGAGGCAAATAAAACTTTTGTTGCGGCTTTTCAAAAGGAATACAAGCGTTTGCCTTCTCTTTACGCCAGCCAAGGTTACGATGCGGCTAATTTGATTTTATCAGCACTTAAAAAGTCACCTGTTAGTGATAAAGATGCATTTCGCAAAGCTTTAAAAGCGGCAGATTTTGCATCACCACGTGGCAACTTTAAGTTTGGTAATAACAACTTCCCTATCCAAGACATTTATGTACGCGAAGTGGTTAAAGAAGGTGATATTTTAACGAATAAAATCATCAGCAAAGCATTTACTGATCATCAAGATGCTTATGCTAAAGATTGTGCTTTATAAATACTCATTTTCTCAAAAGTATTTACATGAGACCTTAGTATAGAATCTTAGTAAATAGCTCGTCATTCTGGTGAATACCAGAATCCATTTATGAATTGGCACTATGCTTCTGAAATGGATACTGGCATCCGCCAGTATGACGACCATAATACTAAAATTACTTTTAAGACTGTTATTAGAGCCGTTTATTTTGACTCTTACGTCACATAAATTTCTAAACACTAAATTATTGAAAGCCCTGTGTATTTTTCTTTTTATCTTGCGTTTAGGCTGAGTTATTTCGGTGTGACTTTTGACTAGCATTATACCTATATGACCTCCCTACTTCTCTTTGAGCAACTTCTTAACGGCTTGCAACTCGGTATGACGCTATTTCTAATGGCGGCAGGGTTGACTCTGGTCTTTGGTGTGATGGGTTTAATCAACCTTGCTCACGGCTCTTTGTACATGATCGGGGCTTTTTGCTGCGCTTGGGTAACAAATACCACAGGGTCATTTTTATTAGGCTTATTAGCTGGATTTTTCGGTGCTGCTATCGCAGGGGCGATCATTGAAATCATTGTTATTAGACGCTTATACAACCGTGATCATCTTGATCAAGTGTTAGCCACGTTTGCTTTGATTTTGATATTTTCAGAAGGCACGAGCTGGATTTTTGGTGCATCGCCACTGTATTTAAATGTACCTAAATGGTTGTCGGGCTCAATACCACTCTGGGATGGGGGAAGCTATCCCATGTACCGACTTTTAATTATCGTCATTGGATTAATCATCGCCTATGCCCTCTATCTATTAATCACAAAAACACGTCTCGGTATGCGCATACGAGCAGGCCAATTTGACCGAGAAATGATTGCCGCGTTAGGTGTTGATATTCGTACTATTTATACGTTAGTTTTTGCCTTAGGTGCAGCACTTGCTGGGCTGGCAGGTTCATTGGTGGGTGCATTACGTTCTGTTGAAGTTGGTATGGGCGAACCTGTGTTAATTCTTGCATTGGTTGTCATTGTCATTGGGGGTATTGGTTCGATAAAAGGTGCATTAATCGGGGCAATTCTTGTGGGCTTTGTCGATACCTTAGGGCGTGTTTTTCTTCCCTCACTATTGGGGTTCTTTATTGATGATGTTTCTAGTCTTGCTACATTGAGTGCATCGTTATCTTCTATTCTTGTTTATGTTTTGATGGCGATTATTCTTGCGATACGTCCTCAAGGTTTGTTTCCTGCCAATGCATAATTCTATCCTTCATAAAAGCTCACGCAAACGTGAGGTTGGTGTAAATGGTTTGGCACTTTTAGCACTATTTATCGCTGCAATTTGGCTTAACTTCTTAGGCGAAAGTTACTATGTTAATTTGGTGAGCAGAGTTGTTATTTTTGCCATTGCTGGTGTCGGTTTAAACTTAGCCTTGGGGTATGGTGGCATGGTCAGCCTTGGTCATGCGGCATTTTTTGGGTTAGGCGCGTATGTTTCTGGTATTTCAGCCTTTCATTTTGGTGATGGCTCTGAGTTTATAGCTGGATTTGCTGGTACTAATCAGATGATTACTATCTGGATAATATCTATCATTGTGACTGCTTTTTTTGCACTCATTATTGGTTTAATTTCGATTCGTACCGCAGGTGTTTATTTTATTATGATCACCCTAGCTTTTGCGCAAATGATTTACTACTTTGCGCTTTCATGGCCAACTTATGGTGGTGAAGATGGCTTGTTAATGCTATCGCGTAATCAGTTTCCATTTTTAGATACTGATAATGATATTCACTTTTTTGCGCTTTGTTTTGGCTTGCTCATTGTCTCTTTATATCTTACTTCGCGCATTATGAGCGCCCGCTTTGGTGCAGCGCTTGATGTTGCTCGTATGAATGAAATACGCCTCGCTACAGCAGGCATTAACCCCTATCCTGTTAAACTCATAGCCTTTATTCTGTCGGCCATTATTACCGGTTTAGCAGGTGCGTTATTTGCTGATCTTAATCGCTTCGTTAGCCCAGATTTACTCAGTTGGCAGATGTCAGGTGAGTTAATAATCTTCATTTTACTTGGTGGTGTTGGGCGATTATATGGCCCTGTCATCGGCGCTGCTTTATTTGTATTACTCGAGACTTTTCTTGGTGGCTATACCGAGCATTGGAAGCTATTTTTAGGGCTAATATTATTGATTATTGTGTTATTTGCTAAAGGTGGGTTGATACAGATATTGGCAGGAGATAAACGCCATGACTGATACGGTGCTACGCATAGAAACTCTCAACAAATCATTTGGCGCACTTGTCGCGACCGATAACGTAAGTTTTGATGTAAAAAAAGGGGAAATACACACACTCATTGGACCTAATGGAGCAGGAAAATCAACGCTTATTGCTCAAATTACGGGCTGGCTGAAACCAGATTCTGGTACTGTGTGGCTGGGTTCTAAAAACATCTCTAATCTTAGTGTTGCTAAGCGCAGTCGCTTAGGATTAGGTCGTAGTTTTCAAGTTTCATGCTTAGCTATGGAGTTGAGTGCTAGGCGTAATGTCATGTTGGCAGTTCAATCTCAACAAGGTTCAAGTTTTCATTTTTGGAAAGCCATTAGTACTGATAAATCATTAACCGAAGCAGCAGACAAAATACTCGCTACATTAAATATCTTAGATTTTGCAGATACACGAACCAGTGAGTTATCACATGGTAAGCGCAGAGAGCTCGAAGTCGCTTGTGCCTTAGCATTAAAACCTAAAATATTGCTACTGGATGAGCCTATGGCTGGGCTTGACCCTGCAAGTACTGCAGGGCTAATTAGCTTTCTTGAACAGCTAAAAATTGATATTCCAATACTGTTGATTGAACATGATATGGATGCTGTATTTCGCCTGTCAGATAGAATATCTGTGCTTCTCTATGGCAAGATAGTTTTCTCTGGAACACCTGATGAAATTCAAGCTTCATCGATTGTTCGTGAAGCTTATTTAGGTCAGTAAGGATAATAAATAGATGCTTCTTAATGTTGAAAATATCCAAACCTTTTATGATAAATCTCAAGCTCTCTTTGATGTGAGCTTATCTATTAATACAGGAGAAGTAGTCGCATTAATGGGGCGAAATGGTGTGGGAAAATCAACGACTGTACGCTCTATTTGTCAGTTAACTCCTGCTAAATCTGGAATAATTACCTTTGATGATAAAAACCTAATCGGTATGCCTTCACACAAAGCGGCTCAACTCGGTTTAGGCTTAGTACCAGAGGGTAGAAGATGTTTTGGAAACTTAACCGTCTATGAAAACCTCATCGCAACTGCTCGGCAGGGTTTATGGGATATTCAAAAAACTTACCAGCTATTCCCTCGCCTAGCAGAACGAAAAGAGCAGTACGCGGCAACACTTTCTGGCGGTGAACAACAAATGCTTGCCATAGGGCGTGCATTATTAACAAACCCTAAGCTATTATTGTTAGATGAGGCTACAGAAGGACTTGCGCCGATCATCCGCCAAGAAATTTGGTCTGCAATTCATCAATTAAAAAATGAAGGACAATCATTATTAATTGTTGATAAAACGTTAAAAGAGCTATTACCTGTTTGCGACCGGTGTTTTATTTTAGAAAAAGGCACTACGGTTTGGACAGGAACGCCCACAAGTTTAAACGAAGACATAAGCACGCGTTATTTAGGCGTTACTGAAAGGACAATTTAATCATGCATACACCAAAAACATTCGAAGAAAAAAATCCTGATACTCTTTTGAAAATCATGCGAGATAATGCCTTTGCAACTATCATCACAACCGATGAAAATGGCAAGCCTATTGCAACCCAACTACCTTTTTTAGTTAAACAATCTGACAACAAAATAAAGCTTGAAGCACATTTTGCTAAAGTTAACCCACAATGGAAGCAACTTGAGAATAATGCTCAAGTGCTGGTGGTTTTTCAGGGGCCTCATTGTTATATATCACCTTCTTGGTACGATGAAGCTGGCGTGCCTACATGGGATTATGTCACTGTGCAAACCTATGGTAGCGCGAAACTATTTGAAACTAAGCAACAAACTGCGGAACTCATTGAAGAATTAACAGACAAATATGAGCAAGTATTTGATAAAACGGTTACTAAACGTTGGAAAGCTAAAAACAACTACCCCGATACAATGCTCAACACCATAGTCGTTTTGAGATTACCGTGCATACTATCGAAGGAAAGGTTAAAATCGGGCAAAATAAATCTCGGAAGGATTTAGAGGGTGTTATTAAAGCACTAGATAAGTCTCCCCTTGATAATGAAAAAGCAATATCAGACTTAATAAAAAAATATTTAAAATCAAAGGATTGAATGGATAATATGACGTTACTTAATAAAGCAATACTCGCCATATCTTTAGTTTTCATCAGCAGTTATAGCACTGCTAACCCAGGAAATAAGTTGGGTTATAACACCAGTGGCTTGCATCATCTTGCCTCTTCAAATCCTTTTAGCGATATTTTTAAAATATCGCGTGGCTGGATAACCTCTTGTGATTTTGATTGGCAACGTAATCGCCCCATTGACCCTGGTTGTACTCGTAAAACTTCATTTAACACCCATGAATCAGAAAAAGTTTCTGTAGATAGAAATGGCTGGCCTACTCGTTTACCTGCTAGAGGTGAGCACCCTACTTTCACATCCATTAATGCTATTTGGGATTTACCTGATAACTTCCCTGTCGGGCAACACTTTGTAACCTATCAAGGTGATGCTGATATTAAAGTCTTGGGAGACGTGCAAATTATTCGCCAAATTCCTGGGCGGATTGATTTTAACTTACGCTCCGCTAAACGTAATTTGCGTTTACACATTACGCGTATAAACCCTAAAAATTATATCCGTAATATTAAAGTTATCCCTCAAAAATATGCACGTACTTATACGAAGCAAGCCTTTAATCAAGACTATTTACGCAGTGTACGCCCCTTTAACGCGATTCGATTTATGCCTTGGCAAAATACCAAAGATACTAATCTTTCGCAGTGGCGTGATCGTACGACACCACAATCTGCTTTTTATAACGGCAATGCTGGTATGCCTGTTGAAACTATGGTTGATTTAGCCAATGCTGCTCACGCCGCACCTTGGTTTTCAATGCCGCACAAAGCCACTAATGACTTTATGCATAACTTTGCACGCACTGTTAAAGCGCGTTTAAATCCTCATCAAAAAGTCTATGTTGAATATTCTAATGAAGTTTGGAACTCTATGTACCCAGCAACCCACTATGCGGCACAACAGGGTTTAAAGCTTTGGCCTCGTGGTAAAACAGAGATTAAAAACCCAGGTACGCGCCGCTTATTCTTAGCGCTTAACTACAACGCAAAACGTAGCAAAGAGATGTGTAATATCTTTAAACAGAGCCTTGGCAATCGCGCTATTTGTGTCGTTTCTGCTTATGGTTCTGCACCTAAAATGGGCGAAGAGTTAATGACTTGTCCACTAGCGGGTGGCAACTGTTACAAGTCATTTGATGCTTATGCGGTAGCGCCCTACTTTGGTGACTATATCGCACGCACTGAAAACCGTACCTTAGTGAAGCGTTGGGCTAATCAAGGCAATGCTGGTGTAAATCAGCTCTTTAGAGAGATCATGCAGGGTGGTTTAGCAAAAGATAAATACGCAGGTGGCGCAATTGAGAATACGATAGAAGAGCGTGTAAAAAAGAATGTTGCACTGGCAAGAAAATATGGCGTAAAACTACTCGCCTATGAAGGCGGACAACATTTATTGCGCGTAGATAGACCTCATGTGATTCATGACCCAAAGGTTTTCCGCTTGTTTGCTAATGCCAACCGCCATCCACAAATGGGTAATGCTTATACCAAGTATTTACGTGCTTGGAATCGTGCGGGTGGTGGTTTATTAATGCATTTTAATGGTATCGCAGCGATTGATGATCGTAATATCTTCCCAATGCTAGAAAAAGCCGGCACACGTACCCCTAAATACAATGCAATGATCAATTATTTACGTGGAAAATAGTCTTTTATTCATACAAATCATCGAAAAAAGGGGGGGGTGGTCAAATAAAACAGCTATTTTAATAGGCCACCCCCCCTCTTTTTCGATGATTTGTGTATTACTACAGTGATTTTAAGTACTTTTGGGGATAATTGCCCCGTGGGAGTCTTTGATTCTGGTATTGGTGGACTTTCTGTTTTAAAAGAGATTCATCAGCTGCTACCTCATGAAAAACTCATTTATGTGGGGGATTCTGCACACGCACCTTATGGTGATCGTACAGAAAAATATGTGCGTGACCGCTCTCAAGCTATTGCTGACTTTCTACTCGACCAAGGCGTAAAAGCGATTGTTGTTGCTTGTAACACTGCCACGGCAGAAGCCGCTACACAATTACGTGAAACGATGGATGTACCGGTGATTGGATTAGAACCAGCAATCAAGCCCGCCGCACAGCTCAGTAAAAGTGGTATTATTGGTGTACTAGCGACACAACGTACCATTGATAGCGAGCGTTTATTAGGCTTAACTGAACGTTATGCCAAAGATAAAAAGGTACTTGCTCAAGCTTGCCCTGGTTTGGTTGAACAGGTTGAGGCTTATAAGCTTGACCACCCTGATACCCAAAAAATGCTCAATCAATATATTAGTCCATTACTTGAGCAAGGAGCAGATTCTTTAATTTTAGGTTGTACTCACTATCCTTTTTTACTCCCTGCAATTCGTGAGATTACAGGCAATGACATTCAAATTTTAGAAACTGGACGGCCCGTTGCTGAACAGCTTAAAAGAGTGTTAAATCAAAATAACTTAGAAGCCGTGATTCAGTCTCAAAAAAAAATGATAATAAAGTATCAAGCAGAAAAGAATAGTGAACAAAATTCCAGTAGTATAACCTTTTACAATAGCAGTAGTGATATACAGTACCACCAAGCCATGAAGTGGCTTTGGCACGAACCTATCAATATCAAAGTGCTTCCAATATTAACCTAAGTGCACTCTATTAAGACTAGAAACTACCATGACAGATAATTCTTACCAACTCGAAACCATTAACCCACACACCGGTGAGCCGTATAGCGAGCGCCCAAATAAAACAAAGTTAAAACGTGATATGAAAGTCCTGCATGATCTAGGTCGTGCATTAGTTGAACTTGCCCCTAGCAGATTTGATGAGGTTACATTATCCGATAGGATGCGTGATGCAGTGTTCATTGCAAAAAAACTTAAGAAAGCAGCTCTACAACGACAGTTGCGTTTTATATCAGGCATTATGGGTGAAGAAGATGTAGAAACTATACAACTACAGCTTAGGCAAATTGCTCTTCCCCAGCAACGAGAAACAGAGGCTTTTCACGAGATAGAGGAATGGCGCGATAAACTCATCGCAAGAGATAATGACCTCGTAAATGAGTTGGTGACAACCCTTAATGCCGACAGACAGCACCTTCGACAACTCGTGCGTAATGCTAATAAAGAAGCACAACAAAATAAACCGCCTAAATCATCACGAATATTATTTAAGTATTTGAAAGAGTTGCAAGAGGGTGTTTAGGACTAGTGAAAACTCAAAATATTCCCTTCCAAAATATAGATTGGTCAAATATTCCTAAAATAGAATACAAAGGTGAGATTGGTGTTGCTACTTGGCAAACACAAATATTTGAAGGTTTACGACTAAGGATTGTTGAGTATTCTGCAGGCTATATTGCTGACCCCTGGTGTCAAAAGGGACATATCGTTCACTGCCTCAAAGGCGAGGTTACAAATGAACTAGAAGGTAGGCAGTCATCAATTCTTAAGGAAGGCATGACTTATATAGTTTCAGATGATTTAAGCTCACACCGCTCTGTTACTAAAAACGGTGTAAAGCTACTAATAATTGATGGTGATTTTCTAAAATCACTCTAATCAATAATCTAAGTTATCAATCAATATTAGCTTAACTATTTTTCTAATAACTTAATAATACTTCTAATTTCACCTGTGGATTCCATCACTTGTTTTTCAAGTTGATCTACACGCTTTAAAAGTAATTTTGTAAGATCTACATCGTTATCATGTTTATTCACTAAGCTATCTAATTCTTTAATCGCTTTTTGTAAAAAAGGTGATATTTCAAAGATTTCTACTGAGCCGGTTTTTGAATTTTTATCAGCGACCATTTTAGCTGATCGCCCGAACTTAAATGTTTTTCTATGGGGTAAAAATGAGCCTTTTTTCCGTTTATAAAATATTTTTAAATTATCTTTATCTTTAGCACTTTGACTTAAAGCATAGTGCGTTATTTCGTCAGGGCAACAAATGCCCATCTCTGTTAATGTTGGAAAATCACTCATTTGTAATACACCTTGTAGCTTCTTATTAGATTCAATGATGTTATAGACTACATCGAAAGGTTTTTCAGGAATATCTATTTTGAATTTGAAGAGAGGAACTTATCAAAAAATGATTCGTTGTAACATTCTGCAGGAATCTTATCTTTAATCTTTTCATGTAAAGCTGGGAGTTCAGACCAATGGACGCCTTGCTTATGATGGTGAGCCGTGTGATAGCCTAAATTACCCGTAAAAACATTATACCATTTAGACATATTATTATGTGAGGCTGAAAACTCATCAGTCGTATCAAGACCAACATGATGACCATAAGTTGCCCATGAGGTATAAACTAAACTCACAATCATAGGTAATATAAAAATAAAAATAGTGGCTATAGGTTTGTATAAAGCCAAAACAGTTAAAATTGAAAAAGTGATCCCACTGTATAATATAAAAGTTTTTTGTTGTTTTGGATAGTCTTTACCCACCTCAAAAGCACGCGGAAAAGCCGTTAATGCAACTTCTAATGAGTAACCAATAACACTTTTGGCACTACCGTCTTTTCTTTTCCAGCGGCTTTGATCTTTATCTTGATCAAGAAAATTACGATGATGCCCAAAGTTATGATGCAACACCCAAAGGTTAGTTGTAGCTCCTGTATGTACACCATAGAAGAATTCTAAAACTCGATTCATCCAAGCTTTCTTAAATGTATTACGATGTTGATGATGATGATTCCAAGCGGATATAGCGCCTTTAGGAATAATCATCAATAACCAGTAAACTATGAAGACCCAAATATCATCAACTAGAAAAAAAACAGTAAAATCTGCTAATGAAAATAAAAGAATAATTGTGACCGGTAATCGGTCTGCTGAAAAATTAAACACGCGTTTCCCCACTATATACTCGCTCTTTTGTAACAAGAGGCTTCCTTAAGGTTTATTCTACTATTTTTTTTACTATGTTACATATATAAGACACTAAATATTTTACATTTTTTTAGCATAAATCATGTTTTAATACACCACCCAAAAGACTAATAATTATTTAAGGATTTTTGATGAATAAATATCTCATCGATGCCCGCATCACACCTACTGAACATTTAAATATTTTATCCCAATTAGAGGTAGGAAAACTACTTGATAGTAGCCAATCTGGTCTATATCAACTTTTCCGCCAGTGTTCTTTAGCCGTGCTTAGTCATGGGAATTACACAGATGATGCAAAAGAATTGTTAGAACGCCATAAAGCCTTTGATATTCGAATTATTCAGCAAGATCGTGGAATAAAATTAGAAGTCAAAGGAGCACCAGCTGATGCTTTTGTTGATGGGAAAATGATTAAAGGGATAAATGAGCTACTTTTTTCTGTACTACGAGACATTATTTATACCAATAACGACATCATTGATAATCCAAAATTTGATTTAACAAATAGTGATGGTATTACAAATGCTGTATTCCATATTATGCGCAATGCAGGTGTTTTAAGAAGTAATGAAAAACCCCAGCTTATTGTTTGCTGGGGTGGTCATTCTATTTCTCGTAAAGAATACTTGTATACAAAAGAAGTTGGTTATCAACTTGGCTTGCGTCAATTAGATATTTGTACAGGCTGTGGGCCTGGTGCTATGAAAGGACCTATGAAAGGCGCTACATTTGGCCATTCAAAACAACGTGTGAAAAATGGACAGTATTTAGGTGTTACAGAACCTGGAATTATTGCCGCCGAATCACCAAACCCAATCGTTAATGAGTTGGTGATACTCCCTGATATTGAAAAACGACTTGAAGCATTTGTTCGCACTGGTCACGGTATAATAGTTTTTCCTGGTGGAGCAGGAACTACAGAGGAAATACTATATATTCTTGGTGTTTTACTTCACCCAGATAATGCTTATGTGCCCTTCCCTCTAATTTTCTCTGCACCAGAAACATCAAGAGAGTATTTTGAAAAAATAGATCAGTTTATTGGCAACACTTTAGGCGAAGCAGCACAAAAGCGTTATGAAATCATTATTGGTGACTCACAAAAAGTAGCCATAAAGATGAAACAAGGAATGAAAAAAGTCAGAGATTTTCGTCGGGAACATAGTGATGCTTACTATTTTAATTGGCTCCTTAAAATTGATTCTGAATTCCAGCAGACATTTGAACCAACACATGAAAATATGTCTAAATTAGAGCTTCACAAAGATTTAGAAACACACAAGCTTGCAGCAAATCTTCGACGTGCATTTTCAGGTATTGTCGCAGGAAATGTTAAAGACGATGGAATACGGGCAATTGAAAAACATGGTCTATTCGAGTTAAGCGGTGATAAAGATATTATGGAGAAAATGGATACCCTGCTTCGCTCATTTGTAGAACAAAGCCGTATGAAGTTACCCAGTGATATTGCTTATAAGCCTTGTTATAAAATAATAACATAGACTTAGCTTAGTATACGTCATATGGTAGATGATATTAATAATCATCGATAAGAGATACCCCCCCTATCAATGATTAAATAAAAATATCAGTAAATTTACTAACCCAAAGAAAATTATATTATTTATAGCGCTCTACTTTTTTTCTAGATTAAGAGGGTCAATCACGTCATCTGCTAAACTTGTTGGTAATAACCTCAGTCCTTTCATACCTACAATAACTAAAGCCACTGCAAGACCTACACCGCCTATTCCTAATAAATATTCAGACATTGTTGCGGTATAAGCATTATTCACACCATCAAAGAAGGCACTAGATACCTCGGCGTTAGGGAATAATATTAATGGGAATGATTGACCACCGATCAAAATGACATATATCTGAATCATTCCACCTATAACGGCAAGTACTGCAGCAGTTACATGCGCAAGGCGGTTATTCTTGAAAAAACGACACCAAACAAGAAACATCGGCACTAAGCTCCCAAGAATAATCTGCCCATACCAAAACAAGCTAGTAAAAATACTATCTCCTGTAAGAATATAAGCTTCTACTGCATGGTGCTCAGTTGCATACAAATTTGTTAAATGACGCGTCATTTCGAAGAAAAGCACTAATACTAAATACACAGCCATACTATTTCTTAATCTATTTAAGACAATGTCACCTAAGTCTCGGCCTGTTAGTTTGAAGGATGCCATTAAAACTAGAGAATAAATAGCGGTTCCAAAAACATAAGAAGAAACGATAAACAAAGGAGCTAAAATTGCCGCATCATAATATTGACGTGCTACTAAAAAACCGAAAATAGAACCCGTACCCATTGTTAACATAAAGCGCCATGCCATATTAACAATGCCTAGAGGCTTATATAGCT
This sequence comes from Thiotrichaceae bacterium, assembly GCA_026988095.1. GTDB lineage: Bacteria > Pseudomonadota > Gammaproteobacteria > Thiotrichales > Thiotrichaceae > Cocleimonas. The sequence goes on along the minus strand of JALSLX010000056.1, from coordinate 1,414 downwards.
TCTTAGCAATTTTCCTGCGATCCATCATTGTCCAGTTATATAAGGTTATAATCAAAAGAAAACCAGAGTAAAGAATCATATTCCAAGCAAATATAGACTTGAAATTAAGAGCCCCTTTTGCCATTTCAATTACATGACCAAGACTTCCAAGATCAAGTAAAAGAACAACCAATCCACCAAATAATAAAGAACCAGCAAGGGCAAGCGATAAGCGACCTTGAGGTTTGTAGACATCTTGACCAAAGACAGTACCAATGGTAGCTATATTAGCTGCGCCAGAAGCAGCTACAATCAAGAAAATTGCAAATACATGGGGAATACCCCAAACAACTTGATTATTCATGCCCGTTGTATAGTGACCTTCATGCATATGTAAAAATGCAAATACTCCACCAAGCACCAAAAGCCCAAAGAAGCCTAAAACTCCCCAGTAGCCGAGACCATTATTTTTTACTTCACTAAATGTTACTTGAGTAGCCATTCTTTTTCCCTATATGCCCCAATAACGAACGCCAGTGTTCAAACCAAGGTCAGCACGTATCTGCGTACCACCAAATTTCTTTAATGCTTGACTAATTGGACTATCGTCATCATTCAAATCACCAAATAGCATTGCTTGAGGTGCAGCATCAACGCATGCAGGATTTTTACCTTCATCAACTCGATTCACACACATGTTACAAGATTCAACTGTACCTTTTCCTCGCGGAGTGTCAGGGCGTTGATCAACTATTGTTTCATGTACAAAACTACGTGCTTTATAAGGGCAAGCCATCATGCAGTAGCGACAACCAATACAAATATGTTTGTTAACTTGTACAATACCATCAGCCCGCTTCATCGAAGCTCCTGTAGGGCAGACATCAACGCACGGAGCTGTTTCACAATGCTGACACATAACAGGTAATGTAACTTCATGTCCTGTCATTTTTTCAGTAACTTTAACTTTACGAATCCACTGAGCTTGCTGTGCGTCATTAGACTTAGGATCATTACCCCAACCATGCTCTTTTTTACAGGCTTCTATGCATGCGTCACCACCATCATCAAGTTTATTGATGTCAATTAACATCCCCCAACGAACTTTTTCAGAAACAGCTTCACCTGCAGGCTTTGCTTGGACTTCTCTTAAAAAAACACCTGGCGCAACAGTAGCAACAGCCGCTGTCCCTGCTAAGCCACCTAAAAATTTACGACGATAGGAATTGATATCACTCATTACTTCTCTCCTATTGTTTGTTTAGGGGAATTATGAATTTCTATTTCTGCTTCTGCAACAGTAGAAGGTAAATGCTTTTGTGAAGGGGCATCAAACTTAACACTAGAATGAGTGGCATCGCTAGGTGCTACTTTACTCACTTTGCTATTATTTGGGTGATCCACATGGCATTGAAAGCAGTCTAACTTTTGTGCA
>JALSLX010000055.1 GCA_026988095.1 Thiotrichaceae bacterium | reverse complement strand
GTAATTCCACAATATCTAACTCCATCCATGGCATAGTTGTTTCCTCCTATGCCTGATTTTAATGATATTGTGTTACCTATGTTCCCAGTTTAATCTGTTACCTATGTTGCCGGTTTATACAGGGTGGGTATAAAAAGCAGCTTATTTAGTCAAGCTTTCCCTGCTTTTTTTCACAAATAAACTTAAACACACTGCGCTGGATATTCCACCTGCCCCAAATATCATTGCCATCACCATTATTTGATAACGTACAGCAATTAACGGATCTACACCTGATAAAATCTGCCCTGTCATCATCCCTGGTAATGAAACTAAACCAACCGCAAATAATGAGTTGGTGATAGGTATCATAGCCGTTCTAAAGGCTATATTTCTAGCTTCAACAACAGGTATATCGCGCCCTATTTCATCAAAATAACGCTCTGCGGCTAAGCTAATGCTATTCATACTATTGGCAAATATCATGCCTGCTAATGGAATAACATATTGTGGTTTATACCAAGGTTCAAAATCCAAGACAGCTTGTGTGACAAGTATTAGTGTGGTTACGCTTCCAACAAGCAAGGAAATAAGCACAATTATAAAAAGTTGTTTACGTTGTTTTGTGATGGTTCTCAAAGCTATCCAACTAGATGCAACAACCATAATGACTAATATTAATACGATAACCCAAGCTTTATCTGAATTAAAAATAGTCCCTAAAAAATAGCCTACAATGAGTAACTGACCCAGCATGCGAGAAACAGCATACATACCCTCTTTATAGTTAAGCGACCACTTGTATTGTATCCATAACACGACTGCCACAGGGATAAGAATCAGTAGCAATGAACTGATGGGTATAATAGAAATACTGTTTGTCATAGCGCTTTCATCTAGAAATTAGTGCATATCCTCGTTATTTGTCTTAATTTTCTTGTTTGTTGCTTATGTTTTCTGCAATAGTCGCGGTAACTAACTATATCCTTTTTTAACATTATTTATTATAGAGATCTCTCGAGCAAAGACTCCCTATATGAGACCTCCTATTATGTTAAAAAACCTTTGAGAGCTTGTAAAATAAATTAATGTGCCAATATCCTTTTAAATTTTTCAGCAAAAACCTTGTAGGGCGTGATTTTATCGTGGGTGATTTACACGGTATGTTTTCTTTAATGGAGTCACAATTAGAAAGCTTAAATTTTGACCCAGAAAATGATCGTGTATTTTCAGTTGGTGACTTAATCGATCGTGGACCTGAATCGTACCGTGTTTTAGAATTTTTAGATAAGCCTTGGTTTCACGCCATTAAAGGCAATCACGAAATGATGTTGATTGAAGCAAAGCACAAAAAGACAAACTACCGTAGCTGGGTTCAGAAATACGGTGGCGCATGGTGGGAAGATGTTGACCCAACAACACAAGATGAGATTCGATCACGTTTAGAAGAATTACCCATTGCCTTTGAAGTTGAAAACAACAGTGGAAATGTAGGCATTGTTCATGCCGATATACCCGTAGGATTAACATGGCAGGAAATTATTCATGATATTAACAACGATGAAGAAATCCGTGATTATCTCATGTGGTCTCGCAATCGTTTTAAATATATACAACTTACAGGGGAAACTGTTGATGTAGAAGGTATAGGACTGGTTGTCATGGGTCATATGCCAGTCAGCAAACCCCTACACATTAATAATTTATACTATATTGATACTGGAGCTGCATTTGTTCATAAAGAAGAGTTAGGACACCTAACTTTATTAGAGATTCACCCTGAAATTAAAGAGCACCGCTATCCTGAGGCATTACTCTAAAACTATTATTTTCATAACGTTTGAATAGACCTAAAGAGCAACTGATCCAGTCAATTGCAGGTTAAAATAACTACAAATAGTCTAAAAAACCTTATAAATTATACCACCCCCCCCTTTTTTCGATGATTTGTATTTTTGACAACAATTTATCCCACATTTTAACCATATAAATCAATTCAATTCTGGCTTTAAGCGTCGAGAATCATATAATTACAGTGTGAAATTTCTCGCTTTAAATTTACCCCTATCTTTGCTGATTATCATAAGCACAAGCATAAGCTCTTTGGCTAATGCTGAACTTGTCGATAATAAAATCACGAATAAACCCCAATGGGGGCAATGTAGCGTTCAAAAATTACAATCTTCACCTTACCAAGCAGCAACAATCACTAAAACCCCTTATCCTGATGCTGTATATCTTGAAGCTGACACTGGCAGTATAAAAGCCGAAGGCATTTCCAGGCTTCAGGGCAATGTGATCATTCAGCAGAATACAACACAATTTAATACAAATAGCGCAAGCTTTGACAGAGCCAATAATTTAGTCATTGCTAAGGGTAATGTAATCCTTCGTACCAGTGGTGTGAAATTTAAAAGCAATGCCGTCAAATATAATTTAAAAAATCATAATGGCACTATTCAGCAAGCAGAATACGAAGTGGGTAGTGGTGAAAATAAAACCCAAGGGAGAAGTCAAAAAATTGACTTAATCAATCAAGATGAAATCAAACTCCAGGAAGCAACCTTTAGTAGTTGCCCTGTTGTTAACCCCAGTTGGCATATTCAATCATCTGAAATAACAATCAATAATAAAACGGAAACAGGGACAGCTAAAGATGTAACCTTTAATATTAAAGGTGTTCCTGTTTTTTACCTCCCAAAGTTTAATTTTTCACTCAATAATAATCGCAAATCTGGGTTTTTAACCCCAGCGGTGCGGCTACAATCAAATGCAGGAATCTTCCTACCCTACTACTTCAACCTCGCACCTAATTATGACGCGACTATCACTACATCTATTAACCAGCGCCAAGGTTTAAAGTTTGATACCGAATTTCGCTATTTGACTAAGAAACACCAAGGAACGTTCTTATATGACTTTATCCCACAAGATAAGTCATTTGAAAATAAATATCGTGATTACTTCAAATTAGAACATCACACCACCTTATCCAAAAATACTAAGATTAATTTAATGGCAGAAGGGGTTTCTGATGAAGACTATTTTGATGACCTATCAGATTCATTAGCAACGAGTTCACGCTCATCTTTACAGCGTCGTTTAGAGATTATTCATACGAATAAACCGTGGCTTATGAGTGTAGCTGTGGAGGATTATCAAATAATAAATGCGGATAACACGCCCTATTCTAGACTTCCTGAGTTTAAGCTGGGTTACCACCCTAAAACAAAACCAAAATCTCTTAAATTAGGTGCCGATTTTGAATTAGTTAATTTTCACAAATCAAATTCAGTCACTGGCACACGTTTAGACGCCAAAGTTACGGCTTCAAAAAAATGGGGTAATGACGCTTGGTTTGTTAAGCCTTCTGTCAGTGTCCAATCCACCTTATATTCTTTAACTAATACAATAGATGATCATACATTAAGCCGTGCTCTTCCAACTTTTACCTTAGATACGGGATTGTTTTTTGATAGAGAATTCACCTCAATGAAAACAGGAAAAAAGTACACGCAAACCTTAGAACCACGGTTATTTTATTCGTTTACACCATTTAAAAATCAAAGTGACTTCCCTATTTTTGATACTGCAAGAACTAACTTCTCTGCAACCACCCAGTTATTCTCTGAGAACCGTTTTACAGGTAAAGATCGTATTGCAGATACTAATCAACTCACTTTTGCTGTTAGCTCACGTATACAAGACCGAACCACTGGAACGGAATTATTCAGTGCTAGCATTGGTCAAGTATTTAACTTCAGCGATCGAAAAGTAACGCTACCTGGAGAAACTGTTAGTGCAGGTACACGCTCTGATCTTGTCCTAGAATTAAAGGGTCGAATTAATGAAAATTTCAGAGTAACGTCAACATTATTATTTAATTATGAAAAAAAACACCTATCAAATTATGAACTTCGTTTAAACTACCAAGATGATAAAAAACGTATCGCTAATATTAGTTATCGTAAATTAAACAAAGAACTTAATAACTCCGCTTTAACACAGTTAACCCTGTCAGGGGCATTACCCATTAATGATAACTGGTCATTAGTGGGTAGTACCGAGCATGATATTGAAAATAAACGTAATCTAGAGACGCTAATCGGATTGGAATATCAAGACTGTTGTTGGAAAACACGCCTAGTTGCGAAACGTTATTTAACATCGGATAATAGAAGCTACGAAACTCCCATTTTCATCGAGTTTGAACTTAAAGGATTAGGTAGCCTAGGCACAAATGCTAGGCAAGAATTGAAGGATAAAATATACGGATATGATGACTATTAAACACTTAGCACTCTACTTTTTACATCCTCGTATTTTATTAGCGATGATACTCCTTACTTCCTACGTAGCTACCACACAGGCTCAAGAAGTAGCGTTGGATGAAATTGCCGCTATTGTAAATGATGATGTCATCATGTTTAGCGAAGTAAAACAAATAGCTTTGCGCAACAAACAAGCAACCAAAGGACAAGTATCGGATAAAACTTTAATTAAAGATGCTTTAGAAAACCTTATTCTAAAAACAGTACAACTACAACGCGCCAAAGAAATTGGTATTGTTATTGATGATGTTGCGGTTAATACTGCCATGCAAAGCATTGCAAAACAAAATAAGCTAAACCTAACACAATTTAAAGTAGCACTTGAAAGCGAAGGCATAAATTACCGAGCCTTCCGTGAAACTACCCGCGAAAAAATCTATTTAGATACCCTTCGAAGACGCCAGCAAAGCACCAATAAAACAAACACAGAATCTGAAATTGACGAACTCATCCAATCACAAAGCCAACAACTCAACAAGGACGTACAATATCAATTAATTGATATTTTAGTATCAGCGCCTAACGGGACACCTGTTCAGCAGTTTAATCGCTTACTTATCAAGACTCAAAACCTTAGAAAACAGCTTTTAGCTAAATCAAGCCAGTTATCAAATCCTATTATTAAAAAAATGGGGGCTACTAGCACAGATTTAGGTTGGAAGAATACCCAATCACTAAGCCCTGCTTTTGTACGCGTTTTAAGCTTAATGGGAGAGGGCGAGCTATCAAACATCGTTCGTGACCAACGTGGCTTTCATATCCTTAAATTAATTGCACAACGCGGTGGAATAAGAAAGCTAACTCAACAAGCACGCGTAAGGCATATATTGATCCCAGCAACTAATCCACAAGCTAAACTTAAAGCAACTATTTTACGAAATAAGATTCTTGCTGGAGAAGACTTTGCGACACTCGCAGAAAAAAACTCTGCTGATAAAGGTAGCGCACAGGATGGTGGAAAACTAGGCATGATGGATCCTTCTGTATTCGTCCCTCCCTTTAGAGATGCTGTTAAAAACTTGCCGCTTAATAGTTTAAGCCAACCTATTCAAACACAATTTGGCTGGCATATTATTGAAGTTCTTGAGCGCAAAACAAGCGATCAAACTCGTGAAGCATTAAAACTACAAGCGCAAAATGTAATCTCAAAAGAGAAAAAGGGTGATGAATTTAATAACTGGTTGCAAGGCTTACGTGATGAAGCATTTGTCGAATATCGAATAAACTTATAATCACTATATTTAGAGTTCACTAAACAAACAATATGAAAAGTATTCCCCGCCTTGCCGTAACTCCCGGCGAACCTGCTGGTATTGGCCCAGATTTAATCATTCAGCTAGCACAACAAGGCACTACGCCATATCAAGCAGAATTGATTGTGATTGCTGATAAAGCAATGATGCAAGCACGCGCCCAACAATTAAAAATCCCTGTGACTTTTACAGATTATCAAATGTATTCAACCAAAAGCATTAATAAAGCCCTTGAGATTAAGGTACTAGATATTAAGTGTGGTGATTCAGTAGTTGCTGGAGAGTTAAACAAAAAAAATGCGCAGTATGTTCTTGATACGCTGACACGCGCAACAAAAGGATGTTTATTAAACGAATTTGACGCTGTAGTCACAGCACCCTTACATAAAGGCATCATTAATGATGCTGGTGTAGCTTTTACAGGACATACTGAGTTTTTAGCAAAACTTACAAAAGCACCTTTGCCAGTAATGATGCTTGCAGCGGATAGTTTACGTGTTGCTCTTGCAACCACACATCTACCGCTTAAAGATGTGAGTGCGGCAATTACCAAGGATTCTCTGCAACAAGTAATTAGCATACTCCATCACGACCTTGTCACTAAGTTTGGTATTAAATCGCCCCACATATTAATCTGTGGGTTAAACCCACATGCAGGTGAAGGTGGTCATTTAGGGATGGAAGAAATAGAGACTATTGAGCCCGTGATAGAAGCATTCAAGAAAGAAGGTATGAATCTCACAGGTCCTTTACCTGCTGACACTCTTTTTACACCCAAGTACCTTGAAACTGCTGATGCCGTTTTAGCCATGTATCACGACCAAGGCCTACCTGTGTTAAAACACGTAGGCTTTGGTCATGCAATTAACGTTACGCTGGGTTTGCCTATTATTCGCACTTCTGTTGACCATGGTACAGCACTTGATTTAGCGGGCTCAGGTAAAGCATCTACAGGCAGTTTAATGGCTGCTTTTGATGCAGCTTTAGAAATGATTCAGTCAACCAAAGCGTAGATCAGTTTCTCACCAAGACAACTTTCAATACCAAATACTAGATCGCCTTACCAATCACATCAACACCTGATGGTGGCTTAAAGTAGAACGTTTTACCAGGAATCGGTACATTTGATTGAGTATTTAACTTAATCACTGTTTTTTGACCTAACTGATCCAGCATAATCATTTGACGCATTCCTTTCTTATCTAGCCCAAGCTGAATACTTTTAAAGTCTTTGCTTTTCTTTCGGGGTATTAGTTGAAACCAATCTAAACCGCCACTGGCCTTCATTGGCTTAACAATAAATTGTGCATCGGGAGATTGCTTACGCGTTAATATTGCAATAGGCGCGCTAGATAAAGCACGACTTAGTGGCTTGATGGTCACTTGCTCTAAGTCCTCATCGTAAATCCAGATATTTTTGCCATCACCAACGATCACTTGAGGGTCAGGTGTTTTGTATATCCAACGAAATCTACCAGGACGACTAAGGTATAAAAGCCCTGTTGAGTTTTGAATTAACTTACCTTTTTTACTAAACACCTGCTGATTAAAACTACCTTTTAGACTGCTAACTTTTGTAAAAAAGTGATTTAAACGCTCTCGAGCCGTATCAGTTTTAGCAGATGCAATACTTGTACTTGCTACCAATAATAAACTGGCCACTGACAATAATCCTATCTTTCTCATATAATATCTCGTTATCAATAATAGCTAAGATTGTTTCTAACTTGTTCTAGAGCAAGGCGAAAGTACCGAGCTTATAAGCATAACTGGGCACTTTCAACGCAGCTATTGGACAAGTTAGGAAATAAGCTTGGCTAATATTTAATCTTTTACTGGCTCTGGTGCTAATACTTCTCTCGTGCCATTTGATTGAACTGCACTCACCACACCTGCCCTTTCCATATCTTCAATCATCGATGCTGCGCGATTGTAGCCTACTTTAAGGCGACGTTGCACATAAGAGATCGAAGCTCTGCGAGATTCTGTCACTACCGCTACCGCTTGATCATAAAGCGCGTCGCTTTCAGTATCTTCTAAAGGCTCCAATCCTGGAATTGCATCTGATGATCCCGTATCTTCTATGACATCAGCAAGATACTCTGGTTCCCCTTGAAGTTTCAAATAATTTACAACATCTTCAACTTCTTGGTCTGCAACAAAAGCCCCATGAACACGCTGAGATAAGCCAGTACCCGGTGGCAGGTACAACATATCACCATGACCTAGCAATGTTTCAGCACCACCTTGATCAAGAATTGTACGAGAATCTATTTTAGTAGAAACCTGAAATGCAATACGTGTAGGTATATTGGCTTTAATCAAACCTGTAATAACATCAACCGAAGGTCGTTGCGTGGCAAGTATCAAATGAATACCTGATGCACGAGCCTTTTGAGCCAAACGTGCAATTAACTCTTCAACTTTTTTACCCACCACCATCATCATATCTGCAAATTCATCAATAACGATGACGATGTATGGAAGAGGTTCTAGTATTTTTGGACGAACATCAACGTGTTGAGTAGGATCAAAAGTAGGATCCATAATCGGCTCCCCTTTATCAATCGCCGCTTTTACCTTCTCGTTATAACCTGCAATACCACGCACTTTCATGTGTGACATTAACGCATAACGGCGTTCCATCTCACCCACTGCCCAACGTAAACCGTTAGAGGCATCTTTCATGTCCGTAACAACAGGAGTTAAAAGATGTGGAATACCCTCATAAATACTTAGCTCAAGCATTTTAGGGTCAATTAATATTAGCTTCACTTCTTCAGGCGTTGCTTTATATAAAAGACTAATCAACATGGCATTTACGCCAACTGATTTACCCGAACCAGTTGTACCCGCTATTAATAAGTGAGGCATACGCCCAAGGTCTGCAACCGCAGGGTTACCTTCAATTGTTTTACCTAGCACCATAGTCAATGGTGATTTTGAGTCACGAAAAACATTAGAATCTAATATTTCGCTAATAGAAACTAAATCACGTTTAGTATTCGGTACTTCAATACCAATAGTCGTTTTACCCGGAATAACTTCAACAACACGAATGCTAGACACACACATATTACGTGCCATATCTTGAGCCAAACCAGTAATGCGGCTCACCTTAGTCCCTGGTGGAAGTAGCAACTCAAAGCGAGTAATAATTGGACCTGGGTAGTAAGAATCTATCTGCACTCCACGGATATTAAATGATTCTAATGTCTCAACAATATTACGTGCGTGTACCTCAAGTTCCTCTTGAGAGAAATTACCTTGATCTGGCACAGGAGGATTCAACAAGCTTACTGGTGGCAATGTTAAAGCCTTATCTAATGACATTGCACCTGATGGTTTATTACTCGAAGAAGGCTTTGATGACTCTCCTTCATTTTTTTGAGGTTGTGCCTTAGTTTTTGGCATTTTTGGTTTTAATTTTTCTACTATCTTTTTAGGTGTGGGCATCGCCGTTCTAGTTGCTGTGATAACATCGTCTAAGCCTTTAACAGCAACATTAGTCTGCTGATTATCTTCATGAGTACCAACATCACGCGCAGCAAAGTCAGGAATTCCTAAAACAGGGTCTTGCCTTGAAGACTGGCGTGCCATGCCATCATCCAAAGCATCAAACATCGGCTTTTGAAAACCTTCCCTTTTTTTATCAGATGATTTTTTTAATAAAAATAGTCCAGAAAGCCCAGCAGCTACTGCTCCAAACATACTGGCATTATCTGAAGAGTTCTTTTTTGCCTTTGGCTCCAGCATTGTTTGTTGCTCAAGCGTTTCAACAGGTAGTGAACCCGCACTGGTTTCAAAGGTTTGCTGAGAGCCAACCCCATTAGAACCTGTAAATAACTCTATCGCGCTAATAATCGCTTCACCTATTTTATCAATAAGCTTTAGCCATTGAATATCTGCAAACAGCGTTATACCTGCAATAAAACCAGAGAACAAAATCATTGTTGCGCCGATATCACCCAACATTCGAACAAACATACGAGCAATGCCATGCCCTAATAATCCACCAGATGTTTGCGCCAAATAACTCGCTGGCCAAAGTAAAGTAGCCAAGCCACAACCTGCAATCAACGCAAGAAAAACGCCAAATAACGTGATCCCGAGATTAATACCATGATGATTATCTTTTGATGAACGAAAAATAAGATAAGCTGAAATAATAAATGAAATTGGAATTAAGTAAGCCAAATAACCAAAGAATCCAATCAACACATCAGCAAGATAAGCCCCTGCCGCGCCAGCTTTATTTTGTATAACGGCATCACTATCAAAGTGAAATAATCCTGGATCATTAGGATTATAAGTAATCAACGCCAGTAAAATAACCGCCGTAATACCTGTCAGTATAAAAATACTGGTCTGCCTTAAACTGCCTTTCTTCTTTGAAGTTAACGCAACTTTATTCATTGATTCATTTGCAGAAGCCGAAGACTTTTTGCGCGCTGTAGTTCGTGCAGAAGTTTTAGAACGTGGTTTTGCACGTGTTTTTGAAGTGGATGCTTTTTTAGCTGCCAATTTGAGATTCCCCTAATTCCTTTTTAGGTATATTTACATCGCAGTATTGTTAATACGATTGTAATCACCCATCTTGAGAAAATTTTAAACACCAGATCTATTTATATGGCTTTTGCCTTTGTTTATCGTAGATTCTGTATAGTTTAAGTGTATAAGCCCTTATACATCATTGATTGTAACGGTTTTTTCATTATATTTAAATCATTATTTATAAGCATAGCAAGACAAACGTCAAAACGAATGTAAATCAAATCCATCCTTGAAATCATATTTACTCATAACAATGCTTTACCTTATTAGCAAGTTTACATAGCATACAGCCATCAAAATAAAACTTGAGGCTTTTTAACAATGTCTCAATAACCAATATTGGAGTTACACACATGAGCGACGTTATTCACCACCCTCTTATCATTCTTGGTTCTGGCCCTGCGGGTTACACTTCTGCGGTTTATGCAGCACGTGCCAATCTTAACCCTGTTTTAATTACAGGTATGGAGCAAGGTGGTCAGCTAATGACAACCACAGATGTTGATAACTGGCCAGGTGACAACGATGGCGTGCAAGGCCCTGACCTTATGGAGCGTATGAAAAAGCACGCTGAGCGCTTCGATACAAAAATCATCATTGACTACATCGACTCGGTAGACTTCTCACAACGCCCGTTAAAGTTAAAAGGTGGTAGCGCAGAATACAGCTGTGATTCGCTGATTATTTGCACCGGTGCATCCGCTATGTACTTAGGCTTAGAGTCTGAAGAAAAGTTTAAAGGCCGCGGTGTATCAGCCTGTGCAACTTGTGATGGGTTCTTTTATCGTAATCAAAAAGTAGCCGTAATTGGTGGCGGTAACACGGCTGTTGAAGAAGCGCTTTACCTTTCTAATATTGCTGATGAAGTGATCCTCGTGCATCGCCGTGATGAATTACGCTCTGAAAAAATCCTACGTGACCAAATCATGGAAAAAGCCAAAAATGGCAATATAACCCTGATGTGGGACAATGTTTTAGAAGAAGTTTTAGGAGATGATGCAGGCGTAACAGGTATGCGTATTAAAAACGTAAAAACTGATGAAACCCAAGAGATTGATTTACACGGTATCTTTATTGCTATTGGCCACAAACCAAATACAAGCATCTTTGAAGGCCAGCTAGATATGAAAGGTGGTTATATCACGGTTGAGAGTGGCACAACAGGCAACGCAACACAAACCAGTGTTGAAGGTGTTTATGCGGCTGGTGATGTCATGGACCATGTTTATCGTCAAGCAATCACATCTGCTGGTACGGGTTGTATGGCCGCACTAGACGCTGAAAAATTCTTAGATAAATTAGCATCTGATAAAAAGTAACTGCAACAAAAGGAAATATGACCACCGAAAAATCCTCATTAGTTCTATTAGACCCACACGCGAGTGACGAACCATTCCCGCCCGTGGAACTCGCTTGGGAAGAACCCAATGGATTATTAGCTTTTGGTGGCGACCTCTCCCCTACCCGACTGATCAATGCTTATCAGTCGGGTATTTTTCCTTGGTATAACCCCGAAGAACCAATCTACTGGTGGTGTCCTGACCCGCGCGCGGTACTTCATCCTAAAGACTTTCGTCTTAGCCGAAGCTTGCGAAAATCTATTCGTAGCAAACTAAATAAGGGCTATGAAATACGTTTTGATACTGATTTTGCCAATGTGGTTAAATCATGCGCCGCACCAAGAGATACCTCTGGCGGTACATGGATAACCAATGAAATGTTTCACGCCTATGTTGAATTATATAAAATGGGCGTTGCTCATAGCGTAGAAGTTTGGAACGAGAAAAACGAACTCGTCGGAGGATTATATGGTATCGCAACAGGTGGGGTATTTAGTGGCGAATCCATGTTTAGCAAAGAACGTGATGTATCCAAAATAGCTTTTGCGGCGCTTGCTTGGCATATGGATAGCTGGGGTTATTCACTGATTGATTGTCAAATTGAAAACCCACACTTAATGAGCATGGGCGCAATCAATATTCCTCGTAAAGAATATCTTGGAGTACTCAAAACCACACGCTTTTTTAATCAACCTGAATGGAAATACGAAATAGAGAGTGATCTTTCCCATTGGCAACCCGATATCACGTAAGAAACCTCAATATTAGCAGTAGCTTATTCTGTTAAACCCCTTATAATCCCAGCCTCACAAACGCACTAGCGTTATTTATATTTGGGTTCCCTCAACCCCAACAGAGATTCTTTACTTTTTAAAGATCTCCAACCAAAAAGGTCCACTATGAATACACCCGTTCAATCATCACGCTCGATTTTAATCCCTCTGGTTTTATTCCACCTCATCGTCATTGCCGCTAGTAATTATTTAGTGCAAATTCCTATTACGATCTTTGGTTTTCATACGACTTGGGGCGCTTTTACTTTTCCTCTTATATTTTTAGCAACTGATCTAACCGTAAGAATTTATGGTGCACCACAAGCACGGCGCATTATTTTTACCGCCATGCTACCAGCGTTGATTATTTCCTATATTTTATCGGTATTGTTTTATGAGGCAAAATTTCAGGGCTTCGCACAACTTGCAGAGCTAAATACCTTTGTAGCGCGCATCGCCATCGCCAGCTTTATCGCCTACACCATCGGGCAACTGCTTGATGTTACCGTATTTAATAAACTTCGTGACACTAAAAGCTGGTGGGTAGCACCTGCGGCATCTTCCATTATTGGCGGATTAATTGATACGGTACTCTTCTTCGGCATTGCGTTTTACCAAAGCACCGATGAATTTATGGCAAATAACTGGCCTGAAATTGCCACGGTTGACTACATTTTTAAACTCATTATCAGTGTCGCTTTATTCGTGCCAGCCTATGGCATACTCATGAACCGATTCTCTAGCAAACTAAAATCAGCATGAGCGATAACAATATTTATCAAGACCTAAAGCAACTAGGTGGAAGCACAACCCTACCAACATCCCCAGAAGAAGCCTTTTTAGAAGCCGTTGATAACCCTAATACCGATGTAGATTACATGGTGCGCTTCACCGCGCCCGAATTCACATCACTCTGTCCCATGACAGGACAACCCGATTTTGCGCATTTGGTGATTGATTACATCCCCGATCAAACATTAGTTGAGAGCAAATCACTAAAACTATTCTTAGGATCATTTAGAAATCACGGTGCATTCCACGAAGCTTGTACCGTAGATATTGCCAAACGACTCATCAAAGAAATCGCCCCAAAATGGATTCGAATTGGTGGCTATTGGTATCCCCGTGGCGGCATGCCGATTGATATCTTCTTCGCTCAAGGCGAAATACCCTCAGGTGTTTGGGTGCCTGAGCAAAAAGTAGACGGATATCGCGGTAGAGGCTGATTAAGGAGAGACTGATTAAGTCCACTAGAATTCAGCTTCGATAAATCTGTCGCTATTTTTCACGAAGTGAGACGTAATAGTCATTCTATTGCGCCGATCTTCGTGGAAAATATCGGCAGATTTGGCAAGCTGAAAATAATTGGACTTGATCAGTTTCTCCTTAGGGCTTATTTTTATTACCACCCCCCCTCTTTTTCGATGATTTGTGTTTTTATTATCATTCAAAAGGGCAAAAAAGGCAGGGGGTGGCAATAAACACATAGAGCAAATCAAAACTACCGTAGGGTCGGTGAAGTTTACGCAACCGACCATTTCGTGGGTAACGAATCATTTGTGCTAATTCCCTGTTCGGTTTCGCGGGGCTGCACCGAACCTACAACTCATATAATCATTATTATGTAGCTAAGCTGAGACACAAAGCACAAAATAGTGGCTTATATTACATTCTGTCACCCTATCTTTTTGCCACTTTTGTATTTTATCCTCTACAAGCGGTTAAAAAGCCAAACTTCCCTTTAATACTCCTTACGAGTACAATAAACTGTACTTAATCTAATTCCGAGGCAGTTATGGAAGTTTTATCCTATTCAACTTTTCGTCAATCACTTGCCAGTGTGCTGGATAAAGTCAATGAAGATTCCGTGCCCGTTCAAATAACCCGCAAAGGCAATAAAGGCGCGGTAGTCATGAGCGTAGAAGACTACGAGCAACTAGAAGAAACGCTCTATGTTTTGCAGAATAAATCATTATCAGCACAGATAAACAAATCAATCCAAACCCATGAAGCAGGCAAAGGGCGCAAAGCAAACAAAGATGTAATGGATGAGATCTCTAACGCATGAGGAAACTCATTTTTGAGGGTGACACGTGGGAAGCTTACGAAAAACTACGAAAAGACAACAAACAGCTTCACACAAAACTCTGCAAACTCATAAAAGAAATGCTCCGAGGCGACCCCGCCACAGGCACAGGAAAGCCTGAACAATTAAAACATCAGTATCAGGGCTTATGGTCACGCCGTATATCAGCTGGGGATCGAGTGGTTTATCGCTTTGATGATGACACGGTTTATTTATTTGCGGTTGGTGGGCACTATGATGGGTAAGAAATACTATTCCTATACTCAATTGGTAATTTTATGTCTATTCTAGAAATATCTAAAGCTGATATAACTTCTCTGAATGATTCAGACTTACGTGAATTAGTTGGAAGACTTTGTGAGGCAGAGCTAAAAAATCAGTCAATGCCTATTTCAGGCGTATTTTGGGGTGGAAGTCAAACATCTGCGGATGATGGATTGGATGCAGAAGTTATCTTAGAAGTAGCACAGCCTAATCCTGACTTTGTACCGAGGCAGCATACTGGATTCCAAGTAAAGAAAAACTCTATGGCTGCCCAAGCATGTTTTAATGAAATGCATCTTAGGGGGAATATTCGTCCTATTTTTGAAAAGTTAGCAGATGAAGGTGGTGCTTATATTATCGTCAGTGGAAAAGATGATTGTACAAGGAAAATGCTTGACGATCGAACGGATAAAATGGAGTCAGCAATCTCTCATTTACAAAAACATAAAAACCTTAAGCTTGATTTTTATGGTGTTGACCGCCTTGCAACATGGGTAAGAAAACATCCCAGTATAGTACTTTGGATTAGAGGAAAACTTGGAAAACCTTTATCAGGATGGAAAGGGTTTGAGCGTTGGGCAGCTACTCCTAATAATTTAACAGATGAATATCTAGTTGATGATAAGTTATTAGTTTTGGACTCTTCTTTGACATCCGATGATAATAAATCTTCTGTCTTAGACAGTATTAATAAAATTAGGAAGTTACTTCTTAGTCCTAAGACTGCTGTACGCATAACAGGACTTTCAGGAGTAGGGAAAACACGTTTTGCACAAGCACTTTTTGAGGATAATGTTGGCGAAGTAAGCTTAAATCCCTCACAGGTAATATATGCTGATCTTGGTGAGCATTTAATTCCTAGTGCGACAGATATGCTTGCTCAGCTCATTGTTCAACGTGAGCATATGATTTTAGTACTTGATAATTGCCCCCCAGATGTTCATCGCAGTTTACAAAAAAAATTAAAAGAGACAGATAGCCAGATAAGTCTTCTGACAATTGAATATGATATTTCTGATGACAAGCCAGAAGAAACTAAAGTATTTCATCTAGAATCTGCAAGTGAAGAAATTGTTGAAAAAATTCTAGTTGCTCGTTTCCCTTCTTTAAATGCGGTAAATTCTATAATAATTGCAAACTTTTCTGGTGGTAACTCAAGGCTTGCTATAGCTCTTGCTGAAAGGGTTGATGCAGGAGAAAGCCTTTCAGGGTTTTCGGATAATGAGCTTTTTCAACGATTATTCACTCAGAGAAAAGAAAAGGATAACAGTCTACTTGAATCTGCTGAGACTTTATCTCTAGTCTATTCGTACAGCATAGATACGGCTTCTGATAATCCTGAATTGGATGCACTTGCAGAAATATCAGCAAAAACTGTTAATGAGTTATATAGAGCTTCAGAGACTCTTTTCAAAAGGCAGTTAGTACAAAAGCGTGGTCAATGGAGAGCTTTATTGCCTCATGCATTAGCTAATAGAATAGCTAAGCAGGCGTTAAGCAATATTCCTGATAATCAAGTTCTATTAGTGATCTTGAGGTCTGAGAATAAACGACTTTTAAAGTCATTTTCAAAAAGATTGAGTTACCTTCATGATAGTGAAGAAGCTAATGTGATAGCTATAAATTGGCTTTCTGAGAGTGGAATTCTAGGTGATCTTAATGGCTTAAGTAGTGATGAAATAGAAATTTTTAAAAACATAGCCTCTGTTAATCCAAAGGTGACATTGGATACTCTTAAAAAAAATGCAGAAATAGAAGGGTTTGCAACTCGACAAAATAATAACTTTTCAAGCTTTGTGTCATTACTTCGTAAACTAGCTTATGAAGAACGGTTTTTTAGGGAGGCTGTCGATATTATCGTTAAGTTTGCAAGAACTGAAAAAGATAATGAAAATTACAATAGTATAAGTAAACCACTTTCACATTTATTTCATTTTGTTCTTTCAGGTACTAAGGCATCGCCAGAAGTAAGAGCTGAATTTATTAATAATTTATTTGTTAATGGAGATGATAAGGATAAGAAAATAGCAATAAATTTACTCAGCGCAGCACTTCAATCAAATAGTTTTATTTCTTTCCATGATTTTGACTTTGGTGCTCGTCCTCGAGATTACGGTTATTACCCTACAACTAGGGAAGAGCAACAGAAATGGTATGATTTGTTTCTATCTACCTCATTAGAAATATTCATGGCAGGAGATGGTAAATCAAAGCAAATGATAATGGTTAGTTTAGGTCGTCACTTTAGAGGGCTATGGAGTATAGGAATGTACGATGAGCTTGAAAATATCGTACAAGAAATAACAAAAATAGATTTCTGGTTTGAGGGTTGGAAGGGTGTCAGGGATACGCTTAACTTTGATAAAAACTATCCATCTGAAATAATTACTCGTTTAGAAAAACTTGAAAAAATACTTAGACCTGATGATACCAGAGCGAAAATAGACTCACTAATTTTTCATGGTATTCATGATAATATTCAGTTTGATATTGATACTTATGAAGATAATCAAAAAGCAATAGAAAATGAAATAAAAAATTTTGGTGAAATAGTTGCAAACGATAATCAGCTTTTTGATGAGGTAGCTAAACGATTAACATCTGAAACATCTGATTCTCAATACTATTTTGCGCAAGGCCTAGCGATTGGTTCGGTAGATAAAAAAAGAATGTTTACTGAA
This sequence comes from Thiotrichaceae bacterium, assembly GCA_026988095.1. Lineage (GTDB taxonomy): Bacteria > Pseudomonadota > Gammaproteobacteria > Thiotrichales > Thiotrichaceae > Cocleimonas. Next base: position 3,854 of record JALSLX010000055.1, on the reverse strand, counting down.
CTTCTAAATAGAATAACGGCAATAAAAGAAAATCAGCATTTAAACATAAGTGTGCTAGGTGGCTTTATTTACCAGATTCATGCAGAAAATTCTGAGTTGGCAGATGAATTACTTGGATTAGCTCTGGAAAATAAAACAGTACGGGAGAGGTTTGTTAGCCTTCAATGTTACATCCCAATTAATAAGGTCGGGTCTGAACGCATTCTTGAACTGGCAAAAGATCAGTCTGTACCTATTTGGCAATTTCAATCTTTGTCTTGTGGTCGTTGTCATGAAGCATTGACGGACGATGAGCTTGCAGTATTAATTAATCAAATAAATCAGCATGAAAAAGGTTCTCAAGTCTCATTAAATATATTGCAGATGAGATTTTTTGGTAATCATGGAGCAACTTATTCTGATAACCTGATACAAGCAGGTAGAGAGACATTAAAAACAATATTTACTAAATATCGAGAAACTCAACACAATGATCTAATTGATTATGAGATAAGTCAGGTTTGTAAAGTATGTCTTACTAACGATGATGCGACGAAAAAAGTATTGAAGTGCCTTATTTCAGCAATACTAAATCATCATATATATTCGTTTAATATCACTGAAACATTAAAAACAATTTGCAAAGAGCATACCACTACTGTTTTAGATGTTGTGTATGAGAATGCAGATGATAAAGATTATGCTCTATATCTGATTTTTAAAGATAACATGCATCAAGGTTCACCATTTGATTTGGTAGAGTCTGATGAAATTATTAAATGGTGCAATAATGGTGATGATGAAAGGTTTATATTTGCAGCAAAAACTATTTTTCCTTTTCATATAATTCAAGATAAAGATACCCTTGAAACTCTAGAAAAACCTTCTACAAAGAAGGAGATTGTTATAGATAAAAAGGCATTGGCAATTCTAGAAAATTCTCCAGATAAAGAAGAAATAGTCACAGTATTCTATCAACGCTGTGCGCCTAGTACGTGGAGAGATTCAAGATCCACGGTAATGAGGTCTAGGAGAAAAGCTTTGAAACAACTACTTAATCATTCTGATGAAACTATCGCATCAATAAGTAAAAAACTTAATGAAGAGATTAAAAACAAAGAAGAATTAGAAAGGCAAAATGATATCGAACGTGACTCTCAAAGAGAACAACGTTTTGAATAATAAGCTGTAGCGCGTAGGTTGGGCTGACGCAGGAAGCCCAACAGTTTTGCAGGCTATGACGTTGGGCTTCGTGCCTCAGCGCCAACCTACCCGTGAGCTTGAGCAACCTGCCGATGTCGGATGATGCTTTCGCTGATTCAGCTAGCCTATAATAATTGAGGCTGTAAACTTGTCACCCCCGCCCTTTTTTGCCCTTTTGTATTTTATCTCTTACAAAATGGCGAAAAAGGGTGGGGGTGACAATTTAAATACAGTTAATCGATACAAGCTGGTCAGGTTTACCTTAACAAAACAACCTAACACTCAACAATATTAACAGGCACTTCAAGTACATGAATTGCCAATCCGCCACGGGCGGTTTCTTTGTATTTTAGGCTCATGTCTTTGCCTGTTTCGCGCATGGTGTGGATGACTTTATCGAGCGAAACGTAGTGTGTTCCGTCGCCTCGTAGCGCCATGCGTGATGCGTTGATGGCTTTGACTGCGCCCATTGCGTTGCGCTCTATACAGGGGATTTGTACTAAGCCACCGATTGGGTCACAGGTTAGGCCTAGATTGTGCTCTATGCCGATTTCGGCGGCATTTTCGACTTGCTCTGGCGAGCCTCCTAATACTTCGGTTAAGCCTGCCGCCGCCATTGCTGATGCCGACCCTACCTCGCCTTGGCAACCGACTTCTGCACCAGATATTGAGGCGTTTTCTTTTATGATTAAACCGATTGCGCCAGCGGTTAGCATGAATTTAACGATGCCTTCGTTACCGAGTTGTTCATAACCACTACAGAAGTTTTTGAAATAATGCATGACAGCGGGGATAATGCCTGCCGCGCCGTTGGTGGGTGCTGTTACGACTCTACCGCCGGCTGCGTTTTCTTCATTCACGGCTAGAGCATATAGATTCACCCAATCCATACTGCCTTGATTGAAAAGCTCGTGCGTTTTTTCATCTTTTAACGATTGATACATCTCAGCGGCACGGCGTTTTACTTTTAAGCCACCGGGTAATATTCCACTATTGTGACAGCCCTTTTTCACGCACTCTTGCATTTCTTGCCAGATGGATAATATCCCTGACTCTATTTCATCGGGTGTTCGCCACGTTTGTTCATTTTCAAACATGAGTTGGCTAATGGATAAGCCTGTTGATTTGCATAGGTTTAATAACTCATGCGCGTTTGAAAAGTGATGAGGCACGACCGTAACGTCTTGCTTGATGGGGGAGTCACGTCTGGATAAATCATCGTTGGCCAAGGTATTACACTGCTCGTCATCAATCACAAAACCGCCACCGACAGAGTAATATATTTTTTCCATTTGTAGATTGTCGTCATTATCGAAGGCTTGAATTTTCATGCCATTTGAATGAAAAGGGAGGGTTTCTTTTCGATGAAAAATCAGGTCTGATTCTTCATTAAAAGCGATCACTTTTTCTTCATTCAAGGATAGCTTTTGTGTGTCACGGATGGATTGCATCAAATCAGGTATGGCATCCACATCGACCGTTTCTGGCTTCATCCCCATTAAACCGAGTAAAACGGCTTTGCCACTGCCATGCCCTTTACCTGTTGCTCCGAGTGAGCCATAAAGTGCAACTTTTACGCGTGCGACGTTATCAATACTTGTAGATTCATCAATAGGTTTTGCCTCGGTTAAACCACGCACAAATAAGCGCGCGGCAACCATAGGGCCAACGGTGTGAGAGCTTGAAGGGCCGATGCCCACCTTAAAAAGGTCAAAAATACTTATAATCATTCGCTTAGCATAGTTTATTTTGGATTTTCTTTGTTATTTTGGGGTTATTATTTTGTACAAACCGAGCACCTAGGTAACAGATTAAACCGATGACATAGGTAACACAATATCAATTACAGTTACGCATAGGAGGAAACACCTATGCCATGGAATGAGGTAGATATTGTGAAATTAAGAAAACAGTTTATAGAAGAATATTTAGGGCAAGAGTTTGCTAACTTTAGCGCACTCTGTAATAGCTACGGAATCAGTCGAAAGACAGGCTGCAAATGGCATGATCACTTTATGAGCGGAGGTTTTGACAATCTTGTTGATAGATGTAGCGCTCCTATCAACCACCCCAACCGAACCCCTGATGACATATGTCAGCTCATCATAGCAACGAAGCACACTCACACCTATTGGGAGCCAAAGAAGATATTGGATTATCTCAAAAGACATGAACCCACCAAGACATTACCCGCTGATAGCACCGCAGGTTTAATCCTAGGCAGAGCAGGATTGGTTAAACCAAGAAAGAAACGCTGGTCAGTACCAGCAGACGAACAAGCCTTTGCTAAAAGTGATCAAAACAACCAAGTCTGGGGCGTTGATTACAAAGGACAATTTAAGTTAGGCAATGGAGAGATGTACTATCCACTCACCATTGAAGAAATTGACAATGATGTCTGGGAAGTATTCTATGGTTTTTACAAGCTAGGAACAAGAAGAGGTAAAGATATGAAGCTGGAACGCGCAACACAATGGCATAAAAAATACAAAACAACGAAAAACAGGGGGGGTGGTATAGAAAAATGACCTAAGCTGTATTTAATATGCGGCAGATTCAACAGTGAAATGCATAACTTCTAGGCCGCTTCTTTAGCGGTATATTCCGCCATTTTATTGGCGGGTGTTTTAAACTTCAACTTTTTTCTGGGTCGATCATTTAGTTGTGATATG
>JALSLX010000054.1 GCA_026988095.1 Thiotrichaceae bacterium | reverse complement strand
TATCCATCATTACTTCTTCGGTCATGATTCCACGTTTTACACGTTTAGCTAACAGCTTTTTGGCTTCTTTCATGCCAAGCTCCAGCGCTTCATCATTAATGTCTTTCATGATGATTGGCGTGCCTTTCAAAGCGCTTTGATAAGCGATACCACCGCCCATTACTCCTGCGCCTAATACCGAAGCTGTTTTAACTTCTTTAGCGATTTTTGTGAGTTTTGATGCTTGACGTTTTAGCGCTTGATCGTTTAAGAACAAGCCAACCAAGTTACCCGCAACATCTGTACGTGCCGCTTTAACAAAGCCTTTCACCTCAATCAACATGGCTTCATCACGATGCAAATTCGCTTCTTTTTGCATCGCATTTAGCATGATCTTTGGTGCAGGGTAATGTGGACCTGCTTTACCTAAAATCATCCCGCGCGCTGTTTCAAACGCCATTAGCTGTTCCATTTGGTTCAGCTTAATGCCATTACGTTTTTCTTCGCGACGAGCTTCATAGTCCATCTCGCCAGCCATGCATCGCTCTAATAACTTGATGCCCGCATCGTATAATTTATCAGGTTCTACAACCGCATCAACACCACCTTCTTTTAGTGCATCCGCTGGGCGTTGCGGCTTACCCATCGCAATCCATTTAAATGCATTATCCAAACCAATCAAACGCGGCAGACGGAAACTACCGCCCCAACCAGGGAAAATACCCAAGTTAATCTCAGGCAATCCAACACGAGATTTTGTCGTCATAATGCGGTAATCAGTACTTAGAGGAAGCTCAAAACCACCGCCCAATGCAACACCGTTAATTGCGGTAACGGTAGGGAATGGAAAATCCTCTATCGCCGCAAAGGTTTTATGTACATCAAGCAAGCCTGCTCCGAACTCATCTTCTGGCAGCCCAAACCAGCCGATAAACTCGGTAATATCAGCACCAACAATAAAGTCTTTTTTCGCACTGGTAAGTAACAAACCATTCACCGACGAATCATTAGCAAGTGCTGTAACCGCCTCTTGTAATTCTGAAAGTGTTTTATGGTCAAGCTTATTAATAGGTAAATCACTGCGATTAAAATTAAGCTCTGCACCACCATTGTCTAGTTTTTTTACTGACAGGCTTTGTCCTTCGAAAATCATATTTGCTCCTAAGAGTCACTTTAAATTGTTAGTAAATTACTTTGAGCACCAGATAATAACTTAAAAATAGAGCGAACGCTCGGTTTATTGTTTAGCAGGGTATTGCACCCAAATTAGCTCATGATTAGAGTGTAGTTCACTCTCAGGGGAATGTTGGAACACTAAAAAGAGGTTTTTTCTTTACCACCTCCCCTGTTTTTCGACGTTTTGTGTGTTTTTAGTGATGATTTGTCATATAAAACGTCGAAAAACAGGGGGTGATCTAAAAAAGGCTTAAATTGATAATTTGAAAGCTTTCTATGCCTCTGTTAGATAATTTTTGCACTAATTGGCGAAAATCTTCAACGTAATTAACGGGAAATAACCGCAGCGTACCCCCCAACTACTTTGGTAGATCTCCTGCATAACCTAGGCTTAATTCGTAGCTCATTTTTACTTTTCTGCACAAACTCTGCAAAGATCATTCATATAATTTCTAGATTAATTGTGTATGATTTAGAAATCTATTTAAGCGGTTCTTTTATATGTCATATCCTGTCTTGTTTTCTATTATTGGTGCTATCACTGGCCTGATTGCTTCTCAACTATCAATTCATATTCACAGCCCTAGTATTAATTATTTCTTATTCGCACATATTTTATTAGTCGCTAATTTTTCCTTTATATGGAAGAAGCAACCTACATCAACAATGATAAAAAGCCTCGTTGTTATGGGCGCCATTCTTTTTGGATTAACCGCGTGGTTTATTTGGCAGGATTATCACCACACCCGTCGATTATCGCCCTTGTTTATTGCTTCATTGATTCAAATTACCGTTATCTGCACTGCGTTTATACAATCATGGAAGCCTGATAAGCCTCACTATGTTTATTCCGATTTATTTGAAAATGCTTGGAACAACCATTTCTTTTTGATCTTCAGTGGCTTACTCACCGCTGGATTTTTATTGGTTCTAGGCTTAGGTACTAGCTTATTTGATAGCATCGGCATTAAAGTTTCGAATATCATTTGGAGTAAAGAAATTACCCCTGTAATTGTCGCAACATTGGTGGGTGCAGGTATTGGCATTAGCCGCGAATATGGCAGTTTAATCTTTAAAATTCGTAGTGTGTTTTTTGCAATATTTCGTGTCATGGCGTATTTGGCAGCAAGCATTGTTATCTTGTTTACTGCCAGCTTGCCGTTTTCTGTCAATACCTTATTTGACAATCGAAATACCTCATTTATTTTATTATCTGTTGTGGCCATCAGTATTTTATTGCTCAACACGCTCGTTGACACATCAAAAGACAAAGATGCTGAAAAACTCCCTGTCTGGAAAAACCGTATTTTTAGCGCTCAAATAATCTTATTACCTTTTCTTAGTTTGCTGTCGGTTTATGCGATCAGCCTACGCATTTTACAATATGGCTTGATGCCAAAACGCGTGATCGCCATCACGATTGCTGTCTTACTCAGTATTTATAGCTTGGCGTATTTATACCAACTCATTAAACGTAAAGGACACTGGACTAATGGTTTAGCTAAAATTAATCCCCCCCTTGCTGGACTTTGGGTCGCTATGTTGATTGCACTATCTTCTCCACTGATTGACCCTGTTCGACTAAGTGTAAATAACCAAGTTGAACGCTTACAAACTAGCAAAGTTACCCCTGACCAATTTGATTTTTATGCATTAAAGTATCGCTTAGGCAAGCGTGGCGAAGTGGCTATTAAAGATATGCGTAGTTGGAAAGATCATCCGCAGTTTGCTTTGATTGAAAAACATCTTGATAGCTCTTTACCTCATCATCGTGCAAAGAAAAAACTTTCCATCACTGTTATTGGAGAGCCATTACCAAAACTTGAGGAGATTACATCTCATTATAAAAAGTGGCGTTGTAATACTCAGACTCCTTGTTTTATTAAAAAAATGAAGGTGAGTAGTGAGGATAAATTTGAAGCTGTAGTTTTCATTTTTGAAGGGGCTTTAGATAGGCATTACAAAAGACTTATTGCTGATCTTTATGAATATGATACAAAGACAGCTATATTATCTAATACAGGTGAAACAAGTGGGCGATGGTATAAAGTTAACACTTTTAGAATGGAACAAAAAAAACCAGTGATTCATATAAATATGAATCATACAAACAATAAGGCTCAATCCCTTGAACAAGCAAGAGCAGAATTAGATGCCAAATATATAAGCAAAAATAAAATGAAAAAAATCATCGAAGAGCTAAAGCAAGATAAGCAAAAGCTAATCCAGCCCAAGTATTATAATATTGAAATTGATGGGCTTAGGCTACTGCAATAGCACGCAAGAGAAGCAATGCCCTTTCTTACACGATGTATTTCCTTGTGTAAGTGTGGCTACTTCTGCAGTATAATTCTCGCCTTTATTACCTATCCACGGGCTTTATCTGCTTATGTCGCAATCGACACCATCAACAACGACCTACGATACTTCTACCTTTCAAGGTTTAATTTTTGCACTGCAAGACTATTGGGCAAAACAAGGCTGTGCGATTTTACAACCTTACGATATGCCAATGGGTGCGGGCACAGATAACCCTAATACTTTTTTACGCGCTATTGGCCCTGAGCCTTGGAATGCCGCATTTGTGCAACCTTCGCGTCGCCCTACGGATGGTCGCTATGGTGAGAACCCAAACCGCCTTCAACGCTTTTATCAATTCCAAGTGATTATGAAGCCGTCTCCTTTGGAGATTCAGGAGCTTTATCTTGGCTCGTTAAAAGCCTTAGGTTTTGATCCGTTAGAACATGACATTCGTTTCGTGGAAGACAATTGGGAATCGCCAACCTTAGGCGCTTGGGGGCTTGGATGGGAAGTTTGGCTTAACGGCATGGAAGTAACGCAGTTCACCTACTTCCAACAGCTTGGTGGGCTTGATTGTAAGCCTGTTATGGGTGAAATTGCCTATGGGCTTGAGCGCCTTGCAATGTATTTGCAAGATGTAGAAGTGGTTTATGATCTTGTTTGGGCGATTGACCCTAGTGGTGAAAAAGTTACTTATGGCGATGTATATCATCGCAATGAGGTTGAACAATCAACTTATAACTTTGAAAAGGCAAACGTAGAAGAGCTTTTCCATCATTTCGATGCAGCGGAAAAAGAAAGTGAAGCGCTGATTGAAGCTAATTTGCCATTACCTGCTTATGAACAAATGCTAAACGCCTCCCATGCTTTTAACTTGCTTGATTCACGTCATGCGATTTCGGTGACAGAACGCCAACGCTATATGTTACGCGTCCGCTCATTGTCACGTGCAATTGCACAAGCCTATTATGATTCTCGTAAGGCTCTCGGTTTCCCTCTGGTGAAGAACAAAAATAAGGAGGACGCATAATGTCTTCTAACACGACTTCTACAAAAGATTTACTCATTGAAATTGGCACGGAAGAGCTTCCACCAAAAGCATTGCAAACTTTATCTAACGCATTTACCGCAGGTGTGGTTGCTGGATTAAAAGAGGCTTCATTGGAAGCCAGCAAAGTGATTCCTTATGCCGCGCCAAGACGTTTGGCTATTTTATTAAAAGATGTGCCAGTCAAACAAGCAGACCAATCAGTTGAGCGCAAAGGCCCTGCCAAAGCAGCAGCATTTGATGCAGATGGTAACCCTACCAAAGCCGTTGAAGGTTTTGCACGTTCTTGTGGTGTTACGCCACAAGAGCTTGAAGAAATTGAAACACCCAAAGGTACGTGGCTTATTTTCAAACAAGAAGTTGCAGGTAAAAATACCAGCGAGCTTGTACCAGAAATTGTCAGCCAATCATTAGCAAAGCTCCCAATTCCAAAGCGAATGCGCTGGGGTGCGAGCGATATTGAATTTGTTCGCCCTGTGCATTGGATTGTGATGATGCAAGGCAGTGACATCATTGAAGGAGAAATCCTCGGTGTTTCTGCTTCAAATACAACAAAAGGTCATCGCTTTCATCACCCTGATGCTATCACCATTACTCAAGCCTCAACTTATGCCGAACAATTACGTACGACAGGTCATGTGATTGCTAACTTTAACGAGCGACGTGATGAGGTACGCAAGCAAGCCGAAGCTGCGGCAAACACATTAGGTGGTATCGCCCAATTAGACGATGCCCTAGTGGATGAAGTAACAGCCTTGATTGAAAAACCAATCGCGGTTAGCGGTAGCTTTGGTGAGGAGTTTTTAGATATTCCTCAGGAATGTTTGATCTCAAGTATGCAAGATCACCAAAAATACTTTCCTGTTGTTGATGACTCAGGAAAGCTACTCCCCTATTTTATTACCACCAGCAATATCGACAGTATAAATGTTGACGCTGTTCGCCAAGGTAATGAACGTGTTATTCGCCCACGCTTTGCTGATGCTAAGTTTTTTTGGGATCAAGATTGTAAGGTGACTTTAGAATCGCGTCGTGATGCCAGCAAAAAAATCGTCTTCCAACAAAAATTAGGTACGCTTTTTGAGAAGACAGAGCGAGTTGCAAGCTTGGCAGGTTTTATCGCAGAAGCTATTGGCTCAGATAAGGGCGCTAATAAACAAAATGCTATTCGCGCTGCTGAGTTATCAAAATGTGATTTAAGCAGTGAAATGGTCAATGAGTTTGCTGAACTCCAAGGCATTATGGGGCGTTACTACGCAGATAAAGATGGCGAGAACACAGTGGTAGCAAACGCCATGCACGAGCAATATCAACCTGGCTTTGCGGGTGATGTGATTCCTGCTGGGATGACAGGCATGATTTTATCGCTATCTGACAAACTTGATACGCTTATGGGTATTTTTGCCATCGGCATGAAACCTACAGGCAGCAAAGACCCATTCTCACTTCGTCGTGCCGCATTAGGTGTTTTGCGTATTATTATCGAAGGTGAGTTGAATCTTGATTTAAAAGTATTATTACAAAATGCTGCCAGTGGTTTAAAAGACAAAGTTGATGCTGACGATGCTGTAAATGATACTTTAAAATACATCATGGAACGCCTACCTGCGTATTACAAAGATCAAGGTATCGATGCAGAAACAGTAGAAGCCGTTGCAAGCTTACGCCCTACACTCCCTTTAGATTTTGATCATCGCGTTAAAGCGGTAGCAGCATTTAAAACCTTGCCTGAAGCAGAATCTCTTGCTGCAGCCAATAAGCGCATCAGTAATATTTTAAAGAAAGTAGACGGCAAGATCGCAGACACTGTGGAGGAATCATTACTAGAAGAGCAAGCAGAAAAAGCTTTATATCAATCGGTTAAAACCCAGCAAGAAAAAGTTGCACCGCTATTTGCGAGTGGTGACTATTCATCTGCACTGACCTCTTTGGCAGGCTTACGCGATGATGTTGATAACTTTTTTGATGGCGTAATGGTTATGGCAGATGATGAAAATCTCAAAAATAATCGTTTGGCTTTATTAAATCAATTAAGAAATCTATTTCTTAATATTGCTGATTTATCACGCTTGTAACTCAGTTTATGGCTATGTGACTTAATCGTTATAAAATGACCGTTGGTGGTTTCCTGATGTAGAAATAATAATATTTACATTATTATTTCTACACGTTTAGGGAATAAACACCCCAAAACAAAATAATAGAAATAAAACGGATACTCTTCATCACCTCAGGAAATCTTGCTAGATTAACTAAACTCGTTTTTATTTTATTATGTCTTTATTATTACGTACAAACATTACGTACAAACAAAAAGCGCCTCTTGCCGGGGAAAGCAGGAAGCGCTGGTTTGTAAAAAAGTATCTCTCTTACCGGCAAAGGAAAAGAGAGATGTCTGAAGTTGATAGTTATTTTATATTTATTCATTAACTAAACTACTCTTCACTACAGGGTCTTGCTTGGTTTCGGGTCTATAGTTCAACTATTAGACTCCAACACGTCGCCAAAAACGACAACATAATCGAGTTCATCATTTCAGGAAAATACCTGAAAAGAGAAACTCTTTAATTAAATGTGTCTCTTCACCGGGGAGAGCAAAGAGACACGGGTTGAGACTGGCAGTTATTTTATTTTTATTTATTAACTAAACTACTCTTCGCCTCAGGGGCTTGCTAAAAAACTTTAAAAAATTCCATTTGAATCTTTTGTTATTTTGTTTGAACTTATTATCTTATGTTCCATGTTGTACTTGTAACAATGCAACTGGGATGCCAACTTTCATGAAATAATCTTAAGATATTGATTTATAACGACTATTTTTAACCAAAAGCATTATTAAAACCCCCTATCTTGCTACATTTCTGTCAGGAACTGACACTAGAACGTCGTTCCTGTCAGGACATGACCTAATACATTCATCCCTGCCTACAACCCTATAACAAAGAGATGCTTGATTCTGCTAGAGCAACATTGCAAAATGGGGAACAAATTCAACAATTACGACTCATACAATACAGACAACAATTAATTGCGAGATAAAATAGGAGCTAACAACAATGAAAAAACTTATCGTATACATTATGGTTTTGGGGGTGACACTACTTTCTTTAAATGCGTGTGGCACTATCGCTGGCGCTGGAAAAGATTTACAAAGAGCAGGTCAAGTTGTTGAAGATAAGGCTAAAGGTTACTAAAAATAGTTTTCTACACACTCATAAAAAAGCCCTGAATTATCAGGGCTTTTTTATGAGTGTGTATTTATGATAAAAATTAATGAACTGTTCTGGAGCCTTTTAAATAAAACGGCGTAATGTTTTCAAGCATAAACTCACTAATATCTGGGTCATCCTGATCAATCACATAAAAATCAACTGTTTCATATGGCATATCATGCTCATCCAGTATTGATATTTTTTGAATAGCTGTTTCGATGATTTTATCAAAGCTCCCTTTGCCTTGAAGCCCTACCATCAAGTGTTCTTTATTATCTTCTGCGGGGATTTGAATAGTGCCAAGATAAGCCGCTTCAACTTCTTCATGCTTTGCAAAAAAACTTGATAAGTCAGACGTAAATGCTTCAGGTATATCTTGAGCAATCCCTAATAGCACCTCGGTATCCTCATCAAGTAGATGCTCACTGTTCACCATTAAATCCGTATCAAGCAAGACAGCGACATCATCTGGCTCAAACTCCATACCAAACTCTGAATTTGGATTAAGCACTAACGGAGCGCCCATGGTTAGTTGAAACAAAGCTGATGTTGGAAGCTCTAAATATGGCTCATCTGAATCAATCGCTTGTTGCAGCATCGGCAATGATGTGAAGAATGGCACGACAGGGCTTTTATCTTCTTCTCTTTCCCAGTGCTGGATAATAATCGCCTGTTCTTCTTCTAGGGTGAACTTGCCCGTGTCTTCTTCTTCAGGTTTTCCCAAAATAAAGATTTTTGCGTCCATTAACTCTTCGTAAAATGCAGGTGCTTGGGTGTTATCAGCGGCTGCTTTGTGTAAAGCTTTTTCAAGGTCATTGGTAGGAAGTAACATGGGGGTCTCACTGTATTTATGCTTTAAATTGGGGGATATTTTGTTGCTTTGGGTAATAATTGACCAGCTAGCATCCTCATGTCAAGCAAGTGCGGATTAAGTTACCTAGATTTCTGTTAATAGCGCTATTTTTTCCCAAAAAAACTATATTTTAACTTACCACCCCCCCTGTTTTTCGCTGTTTTGTGTTTTAAGAAACATACAAACCAAAGAAAAAGAAGGGGGATGGGCAATGCTGTTGAATTAAGCTACAAGTCATTGTTTTTCTGGGTTCAACACAGTTAGTTGTTAGCTCGTCATTACGGTGAAGACCGCAATCCACGGTTGAAACATCGCCGATCGTAAATGGATACTGGTATTCACCAGTATGACTGATTTTTTCAGAGCTAGGTAAAATAACCCAGCATAGAATTACTACAAAACATCAAAATATTGATATTTAGATATTTAGATATATTTTTAATGCGTTACCCCTGAGGATTGGATAATAAACACCCTGTTTTTCACGATTCATAACACACGTTCACAAGCTAACTGCTACCTACTACCGTTATACTTCTTACAAAGAATGAAAGTTACTTCAGGCACTTTTCAATCTTGCTCCCCATACTTTTAAGCCATTGAATATAGCCACCTTGAGCAACAATAATATCCTTCCCTAGTACATCTATTGTCACAGACTTAATTTTTATATTACTACTATTTTCTGTAAGCACTTTAACGCGAGCTTCTGATATTTCAGGGTCTCTAAAAACACAATGGATATTTTTTGCTGCTATTTCACGACGAGTCTGATTGATTGTTTTCCCTCCAGCGACAACGCCTTCTTGTAGGTTAACAATAATAGGTTTTTGTATACCCACTTCATTTGCAAAATATTGCCACGAGTTATGAAAAATAACATAAGGCACCTCTTTATAAGGCGCTAGGCTCTGTTTTAAGCCAGTTGTTGCTTTAGTTATTTTTTCAATCAGTTTCTTTGCATTTAGTTGGTATGTTTGAGCATTATCAGCATCTATCTTTGATAAAGAATCTGCAACAATTCTTGAAACTTCAATCATATTTTTGGGTGATGTGAAGATATGTAGATTTACGGCATTATGCTCCTTTTCATCGTCATGCCCTTCTTCATCACCATGCTGGTGATGATCTCCCTCTGCTAATGGTAATAACTTGATCGTAGGCTTATCAGCAAGCGATATTATTTTTGATTGGTTTGATAAGTTCTTTAAAGCTGGGTTTAACATCACTTCAAAATGCTCATCAATTCGAAAAACAAGATCTGCTTGTGATAACTTTTTAAGATCAGAAGGCTTAAAAGCATAATGATGCGGCGAGGCATAATCAGGAATAAGTCGCTGACTGATAATATTATCTCCACCCACAGCAGATACGATTGATTGTATGGGCTTGATACTACTAAGTACCGTTAGTTTGGTTGGCTTTTCTTCGGTACACCCTGATAGAGAGAATACTCCCAGACATAAAAAATAGAGTACAATACGACGCATTATTGATTCCTTAATACTAGTAATTTTGATTAGATGACTCACTCAGAAAACAGCATAGCCACTTTAGCCACGCTTAAAAATATTAATTTAAGCCTGCATAAAAAGTCGATTCTGCATGATGTCAGCCTTGAATTGCAAGCAGGAAAAGTTTTAACTGTGATTGGGCCTAACGGAGCAGGAAAATCTACACTTATCCGTATTCTCTTGGGTTTACAACCAGTCGATAGTGGTACTGTTTGGTTAAAGCCCAAACTAAGCATTGGCTACGTTCCGCAAAAAATTAGTATTAATGATCTCATGCCGTTAACGGTGAAGCGGTTTATTGCGCTTGCCAAAAACTCATCAGCAAAAAATGGGCTATCTGTACTCAAAGAGATTGGTGTTGCACATTTAGCTGAGCATGATATTAAAACGCTTTCTGGCGGTGAGTTTCAGCGTGTTTTATTAGCGCGCGCACTTCTTAAAAAACCCGAACTGCTCATTTTGGATGAACCTGCTCAAGGTGTTGATGTTTTGGGTCAATCTGAGCTCTATGAGAAAATATCAGAACTCAAAGATCAATATGGCTTTGGGGTTTTAATGATCTCTCACGATTTACATCTCGTGATGCAAAAAACGGATCAAGTGCTCTGCTTGAATCAACATATATGTTGTAGCGGGCAACCAGAAGATGTTAGTAATCACCCTGAATACCAGCGTCTATTTGGCAACTTACCGAGCGAAGGATTAGCCGTTTACACTCATCATCATAATCATTGCCACGATTTAGACGGTGGCGTAGTTGTTGGTACGTGCAAGCACGGTGATCATAGTCATGATCATGAGTCAGGGCATAATCATGGATGATTTCTTACTTCGCGCCCTTTTAGCAGGGCTGGCGGTTGTTTTAATCTCAGGGCCACTCGGTGTCTTTATTATTTGGCGGCGCATGGCGTATTTTGGCGATACGCTTTCTCATTCTGCTATTTTGGGTGTTGCGTTAGGCTTTTTACTCTCGATTAATATCAATATTGGCATCTTAGTTTCAACTATTTTAGTCGCCATTTTGCTCATACTCGCGCAACGCCAAAAGCAATTGGGTAGCGATACACTACTTGGCATCATGGCGCACAGCGCGCTGTCATTAGGTTTAATACTCATCAGCTTTGTTGAAGGCGTACGTGTTGATATTGATAGCTTATTATTTGGCGATATTCTCAGCGTTAGCTGGAGCGACCTTTCTATTGTTGCCATTGGCGTTATTACTGTTTTAACCGTCCTTAGCTTTATTTGGAAACCTCTATTATCGCTTACCGTGCATGAAGAACTTGCACGAGTAGAGGGTGTAAATGTTTCATTAATTAGTGCCATTTACACTTTATTGATTGCCATTTTAGTTGCCATTGCGATGAAAATTATTGGTGCATTATTGATCACCTCTTTATTAATCATCCCTGCAGCTGCTGCTCGACAATTTTCTCGCTCACCTGAAGCTATGGCAGTATTTTCAGTTATTATTGGCATGATTGCCGTTGCTCTTGGCTTGGGGGCTTCCTTTTTATGGGATACACCTGCAGGGCCATCTATTGTTATCTCTGCCTCAGCAATATTCTTGTTTAGCCAGATAATAAAAAGACGATAGCGCAGTTTTGTACAAAACTTTCATTTAACCTCTATGCTAATATTCTTTGATGAAAAATCAAAAAAATATTGTTCAATACAGCATAGCAGATGATCTTGGCGGGCTAGAGATTTTACAAGCTGATTATAAAAACCAATGTTTCTCAAGACACGTGCATGAAGGTTATTGCATCAATATTATCGACAAAGGCGCTCAACGCTTTTACCGTTCTGGTGCAAACCATTTAGCCCCAAAAAATAGCATCGTGCTTGTGAATGCTGATCAGGTACACGATGGGCATAAAGCGACTGATCAAGGTTGGTCTTATCGTGCCATGTACCCCACCCCTGAAATGCTGTCTAATATTTCTACCGAGTTACAGGGTAAACGTAAAGATGCTCCCTGGTTTTCTGAGCCTGTCGTGCGAGATGCTTATATTGCCAACAAGCTTCACCATCTTTTTAAGGTATTACAATATTCTGACAATAAGCTAGAACGAGAAACTCATTATCTACGCACAATTACCGAGCTAGTTTGTCGACACGGAAAATATAATAAAACGTTAACTAAATTAGGGAAAGAACCTCGTGCAGTACAACAAGCACGTGATTATTTAGATGATAACTTCTCGACAAATATATCCATGCAACAATTGGCTGATACCACACAACTAAGCCCTTTTTATCTTGCCCGACTATTTAACAAAGTTGTTGGCCTACCTCCACATGCTTATCAAGTTCAGCGTCGTATCAATCACGCTAAAAAGCTAATTAGCCATGGGGTGAAATTATCCGATGTAGCAGTAGACTGTGGTTTTACGGATCAAAGCCATTTAAGTCGTAATTTCAAGCGCTCTCTTGGTGTAACTCCTGGTGCTTATCAGCGCATGGTGAGAGCTTAAACTTATAAAGAAGAAATGATTAGTAATTAATGCATAGCGCAGTTTTGTACAATATCTTTTCATAAACCAAGACTATACTTCCGCAAATCAAAATATGGCTCTAAATTATGCCCCTCTCAACGCGAACTTTTTTACTTGGTGCTCGTGACACCACTCCTTTGATTATCGCTGCCGCTCCATTCGGTTTGGTTTATGGCGCACTAGCGATTAACCAAGGTTTATCTGAAGCTTTAGTTATGGCAATGTCTATTTTTGTTTTTGCTGGTGCATCGCAGTTTGTGACCATTGCTTTATTAGCTTCTGCCACTGCTTTTCCTGTTATTTTGGCGACTGTTTTTATCGTGAATTTGCGCCATATGCTTTATGCCGCTTCACTTATGCCACAGCTTGCAAAAGTGTCAGCATGGTTAAGAATACCGATGGCATTTTGGCTAACGGATGAGACTTTTGCTACCGTGAGTAATCGTGTTTCACGGGCTAAGGATGATAAACACTTTACGGCTTACTATTTAGGCTCTGCCATTTTCATGTACAGCAGTTGGCTATTTTTTAGCTGGCTAGGCATGACCTTAGGCCAAAAAATACCAGACATTAAAAGTTGGGGATTAGATGTCGCTATGGTGATTGCTTTTGTAACCATCGTTGTGCCATTGCTGAAAAACTATGCGGATTGGGCCTGCGCATTAACCGCTGGCGTGAGTGCTATTTTAACCTACCACTGGCCACATCAAACGGGTTTACTCTTTTCATCTTTTATTGCCATTGCCGTCGGTGTTGCGCTTGGGTACAAAAATAATACGGTGATAACTGCGATAAAAACAAAGGAGAAAACAAAAAATGTCTGATTGGTTGTTGATTGCAGGCATGGCTGTGCTTACTTTTGTGCCCCGATATATTCCTTTTGGATTAGCAGGCAAAGTCACTATCCCACCATTAATATCACAAGCATTATCTTATGTACCTATCGCTGTTTTAACCGTAATTATTGTTCAGACGACTTTGATTCGTGATAGAGAGGTTGTTCTTACCGTGCAGAACCATCATTTGATAGCCGCTATTGTTGCATTTTTTGTATCGCTGATGACTAAGCATCAGTTTTTAGCGATTGGACTAGGCTTAGTTTCATTCTTAATGATGAAATGGCTATCATTTGGGTAAAAAGGGCTGTTTTTAGGCTTTATTTATTGACCACCCCCCCTCTTTTTCGATGATTTGTATGAAATTACAATGACTTTTAGCATACAAATCATCGAAAAAGAGGGGGGATGGGATAGAGTTAAACTATCAAAAGGGTTTTGACTCTATATTTTAGATAACACCTAGTACTACAGCTTGAGTTTCGAGGTGATTATTCATGCCTTTGGCTCCGCTCATGGCACTGCTAAGCTATTTTAAGCAGATTACTACCCTATTATATTTATACAAATGGGATCGGTTTGTGCGCGTTACCCCAAGGATTAGGTCGTCTCCACCAGCGTTGCGCTAGTGTTGCATACACTTCACGAAAATCTACCGTGTGAATCAAATCACCATCGTGTAATTTACTTGGGTCTAGGCTTGGCTGTTTGCCATACATTCCGCCATGTACGCGTCCACCTAATACAAAGTGTGGTGCAGCTGCTCCATGATCTGTTCCGCCACTGCTATTTTGTGCGACTCGGCGACCAAATTCTGAATACGTCACGACGACTACATTATTCCAGAGATTCGCTTTTTTCATTGCATCGCTAAATGCTTTTAAGCCACCGCCTAGGTGATTCATTAAATTATTATGTTGATCAACTTGCCCTGCGTGCGTATCAAAACCTTCTAATGACACTTTGTAAACAGGGGTATCCATGCCGTTTATTATCATTTGGGTGACTAGTCCAAGCTTGCGACCAAAGCGACTATTAGGAAAACGCACAGGTGATCGACGACCGTTATAAACGCGCCCTAGTTGATTTGCCGCAGTATTAATCTGATTTTGCACATTTAGCATATGCGCTAACGAAGGGTTTGATGCTCGGTAGTGCTTTTTATTTAGGTACTTTGTTTGCCTTAAAAAGGTCTTAGGGTCTTCCATCGCAACAGCAGAATCTCCAGCCATTGGACCCAAATTATTATCACCCAATACAATGCCATTAACTCGGTTATGCCTTGGTGGCAGTACACGCGATAGCCATCCTCGGATTTCATCATTGCGAGTTGATGCGGTTTCCCATACATCGATTGAATGAAAATGTGAGCGACTTGGGTTGGTGTAACCTACGCCCTGAACCCATGCCATATTGCCTTCTTTCCACAACGGTAAAAGTTGCTTTAAGTAAGGATTCATTCCCATATTGTCTTTTAATGGAATACCATTTTTGACACGAAGCGTTGGACGCGCTCGATGATAATGATCATCACGAAAAGGAATGAGTGTATTTAAACCGTCGTTACCGCCTTTTAACTCGACCATTAAAACAATTTGATCGGGACGATGACCTACTCCTGCGGCAAATGCTTCAGGCATCATACCGACTAGAGGCATTAGGCTGGTATATTGTAAGAAGTCGCGTCTATTCATTATATTCTCCTTACCTTCTTATTTGAGCTGAAAGACGGGGTCTAGCATTAATGCTCTTACCATCCTTCTTTTACCTGGTGTCGTTGGTAATGGCAAAACAGGTGCTAATGGCAATAGCCATTTCACAATTTCTGCCCCATTAGTTCTGGGCAAGTAAGATTGTACTTTTGCTGATGCGCCACTGTGACGAGTAAGCTTATTAAGCAAAGAGGTTCTTACCAAGAGTGTCTGCGTGTCAATCCAGGCGTGACCACCTGCCCAACCTTTTACTGTGGGTGGATCAAATAAATCTTGCCCTAAAAGTTGCGAGATATGCACCAACTCCGTGTCTGGTAATTTAGGAAATGGCAAAGTACGCAATGTTCCGACCACTAGGTCAACAGGTGATTTGGTCAATGTGCCACGGTATTTTGATGACCAAAACTCATTACTGTTAAGCACTGTCGATAATAATGTTTTGATATTGTAATTAGATTTTCTAAAAGCAGATCCCCAATTACGAATAGCACGAGGATCAGGTCGTGAGTCACTAATAAACTCTTTCCAAAACTTTTCAGCTATATTTTCTGCGGTACGTGGTTTTTCTAAAATAATGTCGATAATTTGATCGCCCGTAAAAGAACCTGTACGCCCCATAAAAGTGACACGCCGATTATCATGTTTTGAGGCATCATAGACATACGTTCCACGATTACGATCAACTCCCCAACCTGTAAAAGCAATGGCAGCGGCTTTTATATCTGTCTCATTATAATGACCACGCCCTAGTGTAAATAGCTCTAGTAACTCGCGCGCAAAGTTTTCATTAGGACTGCCTTTTACATTCATCGAGCCATCTAAATAGATTAGCATCGCAGGGTCACGTGCGGCTTTATGCAAAAGATTACGGAAATTACCCATCGCATTTTCACGCAAGAGCTTATTTTGTAGATACATCAACTTAGGCTGCATGACCTTTTCGAGCGACGAGGTAAAATGATTGTGCCAGAACAAAGTCATGTGCTCATTCACAGGTGTATCGGTATGCAGTAGATGTAGCATCCACCAGCTTTTGAGTTTATCACCTTCGCGCATCATCATTTTGCGCGCACGTGACTTTCCTGCACCGCTTTGTTGACTCATGCGGTTCACAATAGCCCACGGTGTTAACCGAGGCGCTGGAGGTGTTTTGATTGCACCAGATTTTAGTAAAATCTTTACAGCTTCTGCACGACTTTTGCCTTGCAATGCCTTAACGCCACCCCACTGTTGACCCAGTGCAGTTCGCGCTACGAGATGCCGTGTATCTGAAAAACTCAGCCTTCCCATTCATTCATCCTTTAGTAATCCCACTTCCATATTTATAACACTCATATGGTTCTTATTATTTATTGTTATGTTTTTTAGTTCTTTAAGGAATTTCAGAATAACCTAGTTGAATTCTGCGAGTTTACAAGGCGTCAAGTCCTAGGCGTATTTTTTGAGAATGGTCACTCCCTTCGCAAAAAATAACAGCAACGGAATTGATGCCTTGTAAGCTCGCCACTTTTATTAGCTAGCGCGGCTCAGCCAAGTTTCCAATTTCTTCGTTATTGATTTGAACCATAGAAAAACTATGCTTAAAATCAATGCCTCGAACTTGAAAACTTGGCGTTGCCAGAATTCAGCTAGATTATTCAGAGCTTCCTTAACGAACTATACGCCAACCATGATGAAGATAGTCTGAATAAACACTAAATATCTCAAGGAGAGAGAGGGCTGACTGTGCTGAAAAATTGCCAGTATACGCCCAATGTTGATGGAATCAAATATGAATAGTGATAGTAGTAAAAGCGAAATTGATGCGCTAGAAAAAGTGCTAAGCGACTTTAAAACCGAATGGGAAAACTCACAAGCTCAACGTGCCGCAAAATGGCGTCTAAGATTTTTTATTAGTTTTATTATTACGCTAGCTTTAACATTTTATTCTACTGCATTTTGGTGGCTCGGTATCATAGTCATTGCTTATTTTGCAGGTTCTTTATTTGCTATGTTAAAACAAAATGCGAAAACTAATGACCAAATTGTAGAACACCAACAACAACTTAGGCTTGTCCGCCTATTACGAAAGTTTCAGGCATCACCTTACTCAGAAGAATAAGGTGAAAATCACTCAGTCTTTTAAGGAGAGCCTGATTAAGCCGATTAGAATTCAGCGCAGAAAAATCAGTCGCTATTTTTCACGACGTGAGGGGTAATAGTCATTCTATTGCGCCGAACTTCGCGGAAAATATCGACTGACTTGACAAGCTGAAAATAATTGGACTTGATCAGGTTCTCCTCAAATAAAGCTTCTAGCCAAAAAATTTTAGAGCAACCCACACTTATGTGCACTTTGCACTGCCGCAGTACGATTATGCACATTTAACTCTCTAAAAATATGATGC
Source organism: Thiotrichaceae bacterium (assembly GCA_026988095.1). Lineage (GTDB taxonomy): Bacteria > Pseudomonadota > Gammaproteobacteria > Thiotrichales > Thiotrichaceae > Cocleimonas. The sequence continues at coordinate 3,768 of JALSLX010000054.1, read as the reverse complement.
AGATGTGCTTTAACGGTATTGGCCGAAATACTCAATTCATTCGCAATCTGCTTATTTAACATACCTTGTGACAACAAATACAAAATCTCATGTTGTCGTGTTGTTATGCTGGCAATTTTATCGTCATATTCGCCTTCCGCACTAACCACCATTTGATTTGCTTCTTGCGGTGGAAAATACTCCCCTTTAATCACTGTTTTTATTGCGCTTAATAAAACAGAGCTTTCACTAGCTTTGGAAACAAAACCAGATGCTCCCTTTTGTATTGCAACCTTTGCGGCTGAAGGTGAGTCTGTTGCAGAAACAATTAAAATAGGGGTCCAAATATTTATGTTTCTAAATTCTTTTATTAGCGTAAAACCATTTACTCCTGCTAAATTGAGATCCAATAAAATTAAATCGGGCGGACCTTTTTGGGAAATAACCCCTGAAGCTACTTCGAAGTTTTCAGCATAGAGCGTCTCTATACCTTCTTTGCATGAACTTAAAAGAAACCTCATACCCTCTGCGAATAAGATATGGTCATCAATAATTAAAATTTTCATTTGCGCCTCTCCATGCGACTACCCATCCTTGGTTACTCTAAAGAAGCTTAAGAAGCACTCCATTTCGTAGCTTGGGCGGGATTAAGGTTCTGACATGAAGGATTCCTGACCTTCATTAGGGGGGAATCAAAACCTTGTTGTTGCATTATTTATACGCTTTTTATATTTAACTTCTGTGACGAATCTCACAAAACCAAAAATAATAAATTTTCCTTATTTAATAAAGTTATTATCATCTATAAATATAGCAACATTACACTTAATCATAGTACATTATTTAAGTTTTGCAACAAGATCAAGAGAGACAAGTGGTGTGATTCCTGCTACTAATTCAAGTATTTCATCAAATAACACACAGTCATTGGTTTTGCATATGATTTGCAACACTTGTTAAAGCATCACTTAGCTGCTTTCTCAAGGGTTCTTCAGCTTGTTCATCTAGGGCTTGATTCATACACAACATCCATTGATCCCGCTCAAGCTCACCTATTGCAAAGGGTAAATGTCTTCGACGCAACATAGGGTGCCCATACTTTTCCACATATAGATCTGGCCCACCCAGCCAGCCACTTAAAAACAAAAAAAGCTTCTCTCTTGATACACGTAAACTTTTTGCGTGCATTTTTCTCAAGATATCTACTTCTTTTTTTTCATCCATTAAATCGTAAAAACGATCAACTAATTTTTGAACTGCGACCTCTCCTCCTAATAGCTCATAAGGTGTTTCATTTTCACTCATATCACTCTCACTCTTGTTTGTTTAATGGCTTATATTAGCATTTCTATATATAGTAATGAATAAAGGTGTCAATTCACCTATTCACCTAGTATAATCCGCGCGCAACTTATATCGCACTGCGAACTATCAATTTATATCGTCAATTTTTACGACTAAGCTGACGACAGAACCGAGTACAAAATCGTGATTGAAAATCTAAGAAATATCGCCATCATCGCCCACGTTGACCATGGTAAAACAACCCTCGTAGACAAACTACTTGAGCAATCTGGAACACTTGGCGATCGCGCTGACGTAACAGAGCGCATGATGGACTCAAACGAGATCGAGCAAGAACGTGGCATCACTATTTTAGCCAAAAATACAGCTATTACTTGGGGCGATTACCGCATCAACATCGTAGACACACCAGGCCATGCCGATTTTGGTGGCGAGGTTGAACGCGTACTCTCAATGGTCGACTCTGTTTTGTTACTTGTAGATGCTGTTGATGGCCCTATGCCTCAAACTCGTTTTGTGACTTCAAAAGCATTTGCGATGGGTTTTACTCCTATTGTCGTTATCAACAAGATTGACCGCCCTGGCGCACGTCCTGATTGGGCATTAGACCAAACATTTGAATTATTTGATCGCCTTGGCGCGACTGATGAACAACTTGATTTCCCTGTTGTATACGCATCAGCAATCAATGGCTACGCTGGCTTAGAAGAAGATGTAAGCGAAGGCGACATGACTCCTCTACTTCAAACTATTGTTGATAGTGTAAACCACCCTGATGTTGACCCAGATGCACCGTTCCAAATGCAAATCAGTCAGCTTGACTACAATTCGTACACAGGTCTAATCGGTATTGGTCGTATCAAAAAGGGTAAAATCAAAAAGAACTCTGTCGTAAAAGTGATTGGTGATGATGGCAAGATCCGCAGTGGTCGTGTTTTACAGCCTATGGGCTTTCACGGACTTGACCGCATTGATGTAAACGAAGCGCAAGCTGGTGACATCATTGCATTTACAGGCATGGATAAACTTCATATATCAGATACATTATGCGACCCTGACCATGTTGAAGCTTTACCACCAATGACGGTAGATGAACCAACGGTCAGCATGACATTCCAAGTAAACAGCTCACCGTTTGCAGGAAAAGAAGGTAAATATGTTACTTCACGTAATATTCAAGAACGTCTCGATGAAGAGCTATTACACAACGTAGCTTTACGCGTTGAGCAAGGCGATGACGTTGATAAGTTTAAAGTTTCAGGCCGTGGTGAATTACACCTTGGCATCTTAATTGAGAATATGCGTCGCGAAGGTTTCGAAGTTGCCGTTTCTCGCCCTGAAGTTGTCATCAAAGGTGAAGGCGATAATCGCGAAGAGCCTTATGAGAATCTTACCATTGATATTGAAGTTGATCATCAAGGCAGCATCATGGAAAAAATGGGCGAACGTAAAGCCCAAATGCAAAACATGGAGCCAGACGGAAAGGGTCGTGTACGTTTAGAATACACAATCCCTTCACGTGGCTTAATCGGTTTCCAAACTGAATTCATGACGCTTACTTCAGGTACTGGTTTGATGTATCACTCATTCGATCACTATGGCCCATTGTTAAAAGAAAATATCGGACAACGTAGCAACGGTGTACTTATTTCTAACTCAACGGGTAAAGCCTTAGCATTTGCCATCTTTAACCTTCAAGAGCGTGGCAAAATGTTCATTGAGCACGCACAAGATGTTTACGAAGGTCAGGTTATTGGTATTCATATCCGTGATAATGACTTAGTGGTTAACCCGCTTAAAGCGAAGCAGTTAAACAATATCCGTGCTGCGGGTACTGATGAAAACTTGATTTTAACCAAGCCAATCAAATTTACACTTGAGCAAGCGCTTGAGTTTATTGATGATGATGAGCTAGTGGAAATTACGCCAGAGAGCATTCGTATTCGTAAGAAAGTTTTGGGAGAAAGTGCACGTAAGACAGCTTCTCGCCAATCAAAAGGCTCTTAAGAAAAAAGCTTGACCTAAAAAGCCATTTGAAAGGCGCTCTACCTAAACATATCGGGTAGAGCGCCTTTTTTTATGCCTTTCTACTATCCCACCCCCCCTCTTTTTCGATGATTTGTGTGAAAAAATAACTATAAAATCAATAAAAAACGTCAAAAAAAAGGGGAGGTGGTTATAGGAGAGCCTGATTAAGTCGATTAGAATTCAGCTTCGATAAATATGTCGCTATTTTTCACGAAGTGAGGCGTAATAGTTATTCTATTGCGCCGATATTCGTGGAAAATATCGGCTGATTTGGCAAGCTGAAAATAATTAGACTTGATCAGTCTTTCCTATAGTAAGCCACCCAGAATATGTATAAACCGGCAACATAGGTAACAGATTAAACTGGGAACATAGGTAACACAATATCATTAAAATCAGGCATAGGAGGAAACAACTATGCCATGGATGGAGTTAGATATTGTGGAATTACGCAAA
>JALSLX010000053.1 GCA_026988095.1 Thiotrichaceae bacterium | reverse complement strand
GTGGCTTATGTTTGATTTAGCGGCTAAGTTGGTTTGGCAAGCCCCTGATGCTGAATCATATCAGGTGGGTAAGCGTGATGTTGCTACGCTGTATGAATATTGGTTGTTTTTTAAGTTATTACGTTTAATCGAAGATATTTTTAATGTCGCCCCTACTGAAACCGAAAAACTGATCGCTAAAACAGGTGATGGTTTGGGGTTACAGTTAAAAGAGGGTAAGCACTTAGCTATTGATGCTTCCTATCATTATGCGGGTAGAGATTTGAAGGTTCAATTCAGTTATAACCGTACCTTTGGTCATTCTCAGTTTCCTAAATCAGGTAGTTGGACTCAGGCAATGCGTCCTGATTTTACCTTGTCAATTTGGCCATCTGCTTTTACCGTTGAACAGGCTGAAGCGCAGGAACTTATTGTGCATGTTCATTTTGATGCTAAATATAAAGTAGAAGGCTTGAAGTATTTTCTGGCTGATACTGATACTGATATTGCTAGTAATGAAAGTTTAGATAATGAAAAACGCTTACAAAAAGAGGGTAAGTATAAGCGTGCTGATTTATTGAAAATGCACGCTTATAAAGATGCTATTCGCCGTACGGTGGGTGCTTATGTGCTTTATCCTGGTAGTCGTTCTATTGAAAAACGTGGCTTCCATGAGGTTGTGCCTGGGCTTGGGGCTTTTCCTGTTTCTCCTTCTAATGATGGGGATGGGTTAACGGAGGTTAGAGCTTTTATTATTGAGGTTGTTGAGCATTTAACCAATCGAGCATCACAACGCGAACAACTTAGTTATCAAAAATATGCTATTCATAAAGATGATTCCCCTGATATTGTTCAGGAGGTTATGCCTGAATACACCCATGCTTTAACACCAACTCAGATTAATCGTTTTGTTCCGCCTAGTGATGCAGGTGTTCTTATTGCTTATATTAAAGACAAACAACAGCTTGAATGGATTAAAAATAAACGCTTGTATAATATTCGTCTTGATACGAAAGGTTTAAAAAAATATGGGATAACTGAGGCTAGTGTTAAATATGTGTTATTACGCTGCAAAGGTGAACATAATCAAGCCTTTAGAATATGGGAAGTTGTTGGGAGTGCACCAAAGGTTGTAAGTAAAAAAGCTTTGCAGTCTAAGCATAAATATCCTTCTATGCCATCTGCTGAGGCTTATTTGCTTTATGAGCTTAATGAGGTATCAGATGATGCTTTTGGTGAAGGGAAATGGGATTTAAGTGATTTAATTAAACAGTATGCAGGTACTGGAGCGGAGCAAGCACGACCTTTTGCTATTTCATTATCTGAGCTTTCTAAAAGTGTTGTTAAAGAGTATTAATGCCCTCATGATGCCTCAAGAATCATAGAATACAGAAGTTTTATTTGCCACCCCCCCTGTTTTTCGCGCTTTTGTATCTTGAATAATCATAAAAACAATTAAGCGGTATAAGTATAAATATTCCACGTGCTTTTTTTAGTATCTAATGAATCATACAGTTTTTGAGCGGTATGATTATCTTCTGCCGTTAACCATTGTAGTCTTGCCGCTCCTTTTTTTAATGCAAACTGCAAGCAGTGATTTATCAGTTGTTTTCCTATACCTTTTCCTCTTTGCTCTGGCATTGTATATAAGTCATTCATAACGCCTACTTTGGCGGGAATGCTAGATACAAAGGTAAAGTACACCGTTGCGAAAGCGACTGCTTTTCCGTTTGTATCTCGGTATAGAAATAGACAGCCTTCATTGCTATCTTCACTAAATTGTGAGAAGAATGCTCGGTTCGCTTCATCATCTATATTCTGTATTTTATAAAACGCTTGGTATTTTCTTATCAGAGGGAGGGCTTCTTCTATGTTTTTATTTGAAACTGCTTCTATCACCTGTTTACTCCTATTTTCAATAGATTTTAACGTACAAATCATCGAAAAACAGGGGGGGTGGCTTATAAATACTTATTCTTTTGGCTTTATATGCTCTAATTTAAGCAAGCCATCGCCTACTAACTTGTACGCCTTTCCAAAGCCTTTCACATATTGCCCTTGCGTGGGTTTTAATCTAAATAGAATAAAGTCTGGTAGGGTTCTGAGTAGTTCGACTATAGTTCCGAAGCGGTTTTCTAGTGCGTCAAGCATTGGGATATAGTCACTGCTTTCATCACCAACTATTTCTACATCGCATTGATAGCTGATTCGCCTGCGCGCAAATATCTGTTTGCTTTCTGCCTCATCTTGAATGAGTAAAATACTCGCTTGAGGGTTGGCTAATAGGTCTTGCGTGTGGCTTGCTAGTTGGCTGACGAAAATATAAAAGTTACCTTGCTCGTCTATTACAAAGGGGCTGTAGCTGGCGTTGGGTTTACCTTCTGGAGTTAAGGTTGCGAGCTGTAGGGTTTTTACGCTTTGCTTAAAGTTTGTAAAGCTTTCTTCTAGTGTTTGGTTTGTCATTTTAGCGCTCCCTTATTTTTCAAACGCTCTGCTAATATTTCTATCGGGTGCTGTGCTGGTTTGCCGTGATTATGCAATTGGCATCTGCATGAGAAGCCTGTTGCTAGAATAATTGATTGATCATCTTCTACTTTCGTTTTCCAACTTTGTTTGTAAATCGTTTCTGATAATTGTTGGTTTTCTTTTTCATGCCCGAATAGCCCTGACATTCCACAACAACCTGCATTTTCTATTATTAACGATATTTGAAACGCAGAGAACAAAGTTTGCCAATGTGTTGCTGATAATTTATCGGCTGTTTGCTCCATGCAATGTGGCAGTAGTTTGTGGATGACTTCTTTATTTTTAATAACCTCTTTTGTTGATAACTGGGATATTCTTTTTTGTAATTCAGGTTTTTTTTCTAGCTCTTTGCTTAGCCATGCTTCCATTGACCAGACTTTATACGCTGGTTTTTTATCGCTAATTTCTGGATATTCTTTGCTATGCATTAAGCGTGTTACGATTTCTACACTGATTAGTGGTAGCTCTGTTTTTCCTAACAGCTCCATTTGAGCAATGTGTTGTTCTGCAATCTGTTTAAACTTTTCTCGGTAGCCTTTTACGTGTAGGGCTTTGCCATTTTCTAGTATTGGCGCTACCCAAACTTTGTAGCCCAAGGCTTTTAAAACATCGTAACAGGCAATAATAATTTGGCTGTCATAGCTGGCATTAAAGCTATCGGGCAATAGGATAACGGTGTTTTCACTCGATGTTGGCAAGCATTCCATTTTTATAAAACTTGCCTGCCTTTCTTTTAACAATGTCGTTAGCGATTTTGAAAAATTGGGCGAGTGAACAATGCCAAAACCTTTATCTAAAACTTGTTTAGCCAGTGGATTTTGTAATAGCGCATTTGCAACACTTGGTATGGCACGACCTATTTTTGCGCTTATTTCAAATGATGCGAATAGGGTGTCGCTAACTTTTCGTTTATGTTTATTATGATAGTGCGCTAAGAATTTGGATTTTAATTCAGGCACATCCACTTTAATTGGGCAACTGTGTGTACATGATTTACACGATAGGCAGGTGTTTAGTGATTCGTAGAGTTCATTTTCTAAAGACACTAGCGTTGCGGTATTTGTATTCGCATTATCCGATGAAAGCCGCA
>JALSLX010000052.1 GCA_026988095.1 Thiotrichaceae bacterium | reverse complement strand
CAAAGAAATGGACAATGCCAATTAGAAATTGGAAACCAGCATTGAATAGGTTTATTATCGAGTTTGAAGACCGACTAAAAGACTATGTTTAAAACGGGCAGTTACACAGAATTAGTTACAGTCTCAGTCTATAAATCAAAGACCATTCTTTTTAAGCACAGCTAAAGCATTAATGGCTTTAGGATTCTTTTGCTTAGCTGCTTTTTGAAACCATTTTTTTGCTTCTTTAAAGTTTTTAGTTGTGCCAAAGCCATTTGCATACATTGCTCCAACACTATACTGCGCCTCTGATATATTTTTATTAGCTGCTTTTTTGTACCACTTTAAAGCTTGCTTATGACTTTTAGTGACGCCCAAGCCATCAACGTATAAATCACCTAAGTAAAGTTGTGATTCAGCAAGGCCTTTTTTCGCTGCTTTGTTAAACCATGAAAAAGCAGTTTTATAATTTTTGTTAGTGCCAACACCTTGTAGATAAATGATACCTAAAATATGTTGTGCATCAGCTAGATTTTTGTTGGCCGCTTTTTTATACCAATCAATAGCTTGTTTATAATTCTTTTTAACGCCTATACCGTTTAGATATGATCCTCCCATAAAAAACTGCGCATCAGGGTCATTACGTTTTGCCGCTTTTAACATATATTTCACGGCAAGCTTGGAGTTCTTTTTTGTACCTATTCCATTAGCATGTAAAAAACCTATCCAGTAATCTGCTTTTTTATCACCAGTTTGGGATGCCTTGTTGAAAAACTGAAAGGCTTTCTTTGGGTTTTTCTTAACATCTACACCTTTGAGGTAACGCTCTCCCATCATTAGCTGTACTTCAGTCATCCCTTTGTTTGCAGCTTGTTCGTAATAACGCATTGCCGTAGGTATATTCTTTTTTACTCCTTTGCCGTTCTCATATAAAACCCCAAGTCGTACTAATGAATCAGGAACTCCTTGAGCCGCTGCAAGTTTGTAATAACTGATCGCTTTTGTTGGGTTTTTTCTTGTGCCAGTACCTGTCTCATAAAGTGAAGCAAGCAAGTGTTGCGCACCTGGATGTTTCTTGTCTGCAGACTTCTTAAAATAGTTAAAAGCAAGTTTTGGGTTTTTCTTTTGGCCTAAACCATATAAATACAGTTCGCCCATTATATATTCGGCGGTGGGGTTTCCGCGCTTTGCAAAGCCAGAAGCAATACGGAAAACGCTTTTATAGTCTTTTCGTTGATATGCTTTTTGAAGTTCTGAAGTAGCGTTGCCTGATTTAGGAGTGGCTCGTTGTCTTTGTTGTAAGGGTGGCTGTTTTGTTTGAAGACTTGCTTGTTTAGTTGGTGCAGTTATACCCGCGGGATAATGACCAATTGCACCAGCACCATGTTTATGTCTAACGCCTTGAGCAGGGAAGGGGTGTGTATGTGTCCGTGCACCGTGGAGATGTGGCTCAGCTAACGCGCTGGAGAATGATGTAATAAAGAAAGTGAGTAAAGAAATACTAATGAGCCTTCTCATTATTTGCTCTCCAATTTCTCAACAATTTTTTCTAAGGCTTCAAGTTTTTCACGGGTGCGTAATAAAACAGCCGTCTGTACATCAAACTCTTCACGAGTGACAAGATTCATCTTGCGTAAGCCGCTTTCTAAACCACTACGGGCATTAGTTTCAAAATCAGATTGCAAGTCTTGTATAGAAGCTGGCATAAAACCGGCTAATTTTTTTGCTAAATCATCTAATTGGCTTTTGTTATCCATGCCCATACTTTGTTCCTTAATTTTCCGATATAAGGCTTCAAATCACCTTGTTGCTTGATATTAACAGTCCCGTCGGCTTGCTTTTGACCTATCAATCCCATCATAGGAGCTAAGTTAGGGTCGGTTGCTTTAATATTCAAGTCTGTTTTGTATATCCATTCTTTATTGAGTGTTATTTTCCCATCAAGTTCCACAGGAGCATCAGATGAACTGAGTTGAATTTTGAGATTGCCAGAATCTGGCGTGATGATGGCTTGGTAATCACCTTGAGGTAACTTAATGGGAGAACTAACTGCGGCTTCTTTCCAATTGATAACGCCATCAATGAGGGGTAAGTCTTGCTCATTAATTTCTGCGTACTTGATTGTTCCTTTAATATCGCCAGAAATTTTAGCCACTTTTATTTGCTTGTTTAGATAGCTGGCGTTTAAATAAAAAGTGGTATTACTAATAATTAAAGTTTTGCTTGGAGTGATTCCTGCTAAACCATTTGCGGTAAAATCACGGCTTTTAATGTCAAAATCAAACTTTAGCGACAGAGATGTTAGGCTTTGTAGTGGCTTTACATTCCATTTTACATTCTCAAAGTCGGTATTATTGGCAATAAGCTGTTTTGCTTCGCCGTTCCAAACTGTTCCGCTTACATTATTTAGCTTCAGCCCTTTTACGGCTTTCTCGGCATAAGGTTTTGCATAAGATAAAGGTAATTGCCAAAGTGCGGCTGCTAAAAAAGCAAGCAAGCCTATAAATATGATTTTTTTCATTTGTTCGTATTACCTAATTCTTTATCTAATGACGGTCTGGCTTTTATTTAGTTGCGTTTAATAGTAAGGCGTACATCAGCAAAGCCTACTTCTTTCTTATTGTTATTAATGATAAGGCTTGTAATTGTTAGTGCATATTTGTTTTCAAGTTCATATAAAAAACGCATAAAACGATCAGCATTTACATCTTTGAGGGTGAGCCTTACACCATTTGAGCCTTGAGATTGCATACGTTCTAATTTTGTTTTTAATCGACAAGTTTGTAATGAGCGTTCTACTAATTGTTGGGGGTTGCCACTCGCATTTACAACTGGTTTGGCATTTTGTGTTTGAAGCTGTTTGATCTCAATACTTTGAGATTGCATTCTTTCTAAGGTTTTTTGCTGGCTAGAAATTATTTTATTTAGTTTTGTATGGTTAGTCATTAAGGGGTCAATAACTAGCATCCATAACAAAATTAGTATGGCTACAATACTTCCGTAAAAAACCAATGCACGCTCTCTAGGTGCTAATGTGTTGTACCAAGTTTTCATGAGTTGGCTCCTGGTGCTTTTATTTCAGCACTTGCGAGTGGAGTGATAATTAAGAGCGATTCAACTTTATCAGCCGTTGTGGTTGATGAGTTTATGGATACTTTTAGTTTAGATTTTTCAGCTGCCTCTTTTTTAAAGTTTTCAAGGCGGGTTAAACTTGGCGCTTGCATTACCAAAACCAATTCATTTTCTTGGTAACGAATTTCCTTTAAGGTTAAATCTTTGTATTGATTTAACAATGGGCTAATGTTAGAAATTAGTGGTAAGGGTGAATCAACTGTTTCGGTTATTCCCTTTTTTAGCTGTGCTAATTTACTACCCATTTGTTGGGGAGCATCAACTAATCGGCTATCAGGAAAAGTTGATTTAAAGAGTGTCTCAATCGATGTATTCAATTGTTTTTTCTGTTGTTGTAATTCGCTATTTTGCCAGCCAAGAATTCCTAGCCACACTGCACCGACAAGACTTGCTAATATAAGCGGTGGTCGCCATGCTTTCCAGTCGAAATTAGATTCACGCTTATGGCTGACAAATCCTGTGAGTAGATTTAAGGGTAGGGCACTTTCGATGCTACTGTATTCTACTAATGTCGGGTCACTTTTAGTGAGTGGTAATGACTGCAGTGCTTCAGGTAATTCACCTATGTCAATATTTGTTGCAAGAGACTCAGGTGCTAGTTTTTCTAATTGTTCTGTTAGAAATATACCCAATAAATTTTTATCACAGCTGAAACCATTGAATGCATTTAAGCGAATGGTGACAGGATGGTTGCTATTTAAGTCCATCGGTTGTTGAATGATAGACCATGCATTATCTGGACAGGATTGAGAAAGTAATTGCGGCAAGATGAAGTGTGGAGTGATCCCCTTTTTACGCAATAAGGTAATTGTGAGATCAAGTCGTTCACGATTAATTATCGCAACATGAGAATCTGCTAGCGCAGTTTCTTGATGAATAGCAAAGTGTAAATTTTCAATGTCTTCTGCCAATGTATCTTCTAAGGCATAAGGGATGGCTTGATAGAGTTGTTTCTTATTTTTACTAGGGATATTAACGCTGGTAAGTACTACATCGCTATTAGGTAAAAGTATAACTACACGACGTCCTTTCGCTAAAGAGCGTACTTTATCCCACTCACCTGGCGTGTAGCGATCTTCAGTTTGTTTTTTGCCCAATAATGCATACTCAGGGTTTGAGTGAAGTGCATTAATTTTGATTATCAGAAGTTGCATTTTAGTTTATTTATGGATTATTAATTTGGGTTGCTAAAGTCGCGCATTATGACAGAAACCTTGCCATTTTTCCGAACTAAAATAGAATTTATGAATAGGCGAGTATTGTTAATCTCAACCTTGCCTCGCAACAAAAAATAGCTTGATTTAACATCAAGGTCATTTTTATCAATATTGCCACCTTGAGCTGAAATAACATTTTGTAAAAAGCTATTTGTTAGTGATTCAAATGGCTCAATATCACGTTCGCGGATAATATCATCTGCCGATGCGGGGTCAAAGCCGATACTTTTTAATACTTCCTTATTGGCTGTATTCAGATTTATTGGCGTTTTTTGAGTAATTGGCAGGGTTGATACGAGGCTTAGTTTTGGGTCTTTATTAATAAGCTTATTATAAACTTTCTTATGCATGTCTTTTAATAAGCGTAGTTCGGTGGGGTTTACAAGTAATGTATTGGCACTAAAATAGGCGGGTTCTAGGCTTTGGTAGTATGGGCTTTCAGCGCCCGAACCATTTCCATCGTTACCAGGTTTTACATTGCCATTGGTTTGATCTTTATCTATCCAATCTTTAACAATCGTCGCAAAGTTTTGTGGAGGCCCCATACTGTCATCTGGATCAACTTCACGAATGAGACTTAAGAGGCGGTAACGTGTAATTCCTGCAATATCAGGTTTTGCTACAGGGGCAGGGCTTATCAACTTCCCATTTTTGTCTTTTAAAACTGGCGGAGGAGGTATAGGTCTAGCCAATGAATTAAGATTGATGCGAGCTTGTAAGTCATAAATCTGGCCACTCATCGTGCCGCCTAAAATAGGAAAGATAATCCCTTCAAATGCCCAGTCATCTTTTAGCGAATCGTACTTGGGATGATCTTCATAACTTTTTTCTAAAATTGTACCTGCAAAACCTTCCATACCATCGACGTATAAGTAGGCTTGTTCTAAATGTGAAATATTGCTAGAAAGGCGAATATGAATTTGCTGGCGATAAAGTACGGTTGCCGCAATGGAAATTGCGATCATGGTTATTATAAGCGCGACGATGAGTGCAACACCTCGCTGATTTTTACTGCTAGCTTTCATACTAATTTGGTTTGATATTTTGTAAACGTTGGGATAAACGTAAATTGCGACGATTTTTGTAGTTCATCTTATGATCATAAATCGTAGTGTAAGACATAACCGCACGTACATATTTTCGTGTTTCATTAAAAGGAATACCCTCAATCCACTGTGGTGCTGATATTGTTTTACTCGGCAACCAGCGCGGAATACGATGTGGCCCTGCATTATAGCTTGCTGTCGCTTTTGCATAATTGCCTTTGAATCGTTTTAGCATTTGACTTAAATAGGCCGTACCTATTCTGGCATTTTTTTCAGGGATAAATAGGTCGCTAGTTTTATGGTTTTTGATACCTATTTTTCGTGCTACACCTCTTGCCGTAGCGGGTAGAATTTGCATCAAGCCTTTTGCATTGGCGCTAGAAACAATCTGAGAATCAAAAGCACTTTCGCGACGCATAATGCCGTATGCCCAAGCTGGGGCGATGCCTTGTTGTTTTGCCGCTCTTTTTACCAAGCTTTGATATTCTAGTGGAAATCGTAAACCTGTTTGATTCCAATCTTTTGTTTGCGACACGGTAATAATCGCTAAAAACGGCTGTTTAATTTGTAAAGCATAAGCGGCGGCGGTGAGTTTGTCTTGTTTGTTTAGCCGCTTTAGCGTCCAGAACCACTCTTTTTTTGCCAGTTTAGGTTTGCCAATTCTAAACAATTCGACCGCTCTACGAATAGAAGGTCTATTTTTTATTCGAGGGATGAGCTGATTCCAATTAGTCTCTTTTTGCAATAGTCGCTGATAGGGCTTCTTCAGCTGATCTGCCGCTAAAAAACCATAGAACGATGCATTCTTCGCAAGCTTGTGAAGATTGATGTTGGTTTTTTTGCCTGTGTGAATATCTGCTTGAGCGCGCCAATATTGCCAAATATCAGATTGTTGATCTTCGCTGTTCATTGACGCAATCGCAGTGCCTAGCTTTCGCCAATCACCTTGCCTTAACGCCATGCGTGCCATCCACGTGTTGCCATCATCACTGCGGTACTTGTTTGGGATTTTAGCTAAATTTTGTAATGCAGACGGGCTGTGATTAAACGCTTGCTTTGTGCCAATATAACTTTCAACGTCAGCCTTCTCTTGTGGAGTAAACGTGTGTGTTTTTTGAAACTTATTCCAAACCTGTCTCGCATTATTTGGATTTTTTCGAGCAAGACGTTTAATGGCATAAACAATTAACTGACGACTACGCGCATCATTCTTTTTAAGACGTTTATGTTTAAGTGATTTACTGGGGCTCTTTCGTAATTGAACCCATAGCGACACCAGTGATGGCTCATTGAGGTTTTTAGCTAAGCTTTTGGAAAGACTAGTACGACCTTTTTCCATTGCTAGTGTGATGCGTTGCCATGCTGTTTGGTCAGTGATACGCCCGTTTCTTTTAAGTAAGTCAAAAAGTGAGTTACAGGCGCTGGGGCGTTGATTGCCCGATAGCCAGAGTTTAAAGCCTTCATTAAGTGCATTCTTTTTAGCTTGCCCAGATGATGTACGGATAATTGCATCAAGCCCTACACATTTTGCCTTATTTCCACCTTGTTCTCTTTTATAAAAAGCCCGTATAGACTTCCATTTTTTATACTTGGCATAGCGCACCAGTAAATCAGTGTTTAAGTCTTCAGCCAACCACGTGTTTTGGTTTTTTTTGATGAAATTGACTATCGTATGCTCACTGGTTTTTTTGAAATTTTGTTTAATCCGCTCATATTCAAGGTAAGGGTGAAGCAAATAACCACGCAAATGTGAGTCATCATAAAGCCCACCTTTATGGAGCACATCATAAGCCTGTAAAAAATCATCTTGTTGAGAGAGTGCGCTGGTAAAACTGGTTTGGAATAATCCAAAGACCAATAAAACGCCCATCAATGGTGTTTTAATGAATAACTGCATAAGCCCCTTGTGTTGAGATCACAACTTTCGTGCATGTTCTCTAGTTGTTTTTCGTTTTTAGATTAACAATATAAGCCACCCCCCCCCTTTTTGCCACTTTTGTAGCTAAAAATGAGGGTAAAACTCGGACAAATCATCGAAAAAGAGGGGGGGTGGGTATAAAAGAAAGCCTAATTTATGGTTTTTTTCATATAAAGCAGTAATTTTTTAGTCCCGAAACACGTTTTACCGGCGTAGGTCGGTATCCATGGTCGAAGCATAGCGCCTCTTCGTGAATAGATTCTGGCCTTCGCCAGAATGACGAAGGCGTTTAATGTTTTTGATTGTTGTTTTAGTCTAAGTTTCTAAAGGGGACTCTGATTAAGTCAATTATAATTTAGCGTAGAAAAAACTGTCGCTATTTTTCATGAAGTGAGACGTAATAGTCATTCTATTGCGCCGATCTTCATGGGAAATATCGGCAGTTTTGGCAAGCTAAAAATAATTGGACTTGATTAGAGTCCCCTTAATGCGTGCAAATAGCGTTGGTATCGCTCATTTGAAATTTCACCATTCTCAACGGCAACCCTAACGGCACATTTTGGCTCATGATCATGCGTACAATTATTAAATCGGCACTGGTCTTTATAAGGTGCGAATTCGATATAGCCACCGCTTAGGTCTTCTAGGCTAATGTCACCTAAAGCATAATCTCGCACACCAGGGGAGTCTATCAAATAGCCACCGCTAGGTAGTTTATGCAAGGTTGCGGTGGTGGTGGTGTGTTTGCCTTCGCCTGCGTTTGAAATCACACCAACGGCAATGTCTAAATCAGGCAGGATGATATTGGCGATGGAGGATTTTCCCACGCCAGAGCGACCGCTAAAAATGCTGGTTTTATCAGCCATTAAATCTTGTAGCTGTTGTACACCCTCGCCTGTGAGCGCATTCATTTCGAATACGTCGTAGCCGATGCTTCGATACGTTTCCATCGCTTGCCAATCTTCATCTGTTGCGTGCTTGTCTGCCAAGTCGCTTTTATTCATTACGATTATTGCGGTGGCTTCAAGCTGTTCGGCGGCGATGAGATAGCGATCTACCAAATCCCATGAGGTTTCGGGTAGCCATGAATTTACGATGACGAGTTGATCGATGTTTGCGGCAATAGTGCGCGGACGACCACGGTAACCGGGGCGTGTTAGTGCATTTTTACGGGGGAGTAAATCATCAACCGAGGCATTGCCGTGTTCGTTATGGTGCCATGTGATGGTGTCGCCACAAACAATGGTGTCAAACTTGCGTTTGGCGGTACAACGAACGGGAGTGGTAGATTGGTCTTTATCTTCGGAAGGAGTGTCTTCTACTAAGAGTTCAGCACCAAATCGGATGATGACCCGACCGGTACTGATTTTGTGGCTCAAGAATTAATCATCATGTTATTTAAACTTATAATAGTTTTTGTTTAAATGCGCTGTCACGTCAATGATTTCATCGTCAAACCAATTTGTATTTAGATTTGAATCACAACGTCTTACTTGAGCTTCAAGCTTAGCTAAGCTGGTTACTTTTCTATCTTTACGTGTGTAAACTTCAGTGCCGTGACACTGGTCACACTTAGACCCTGTAAATAGTTTTTTACCGTTAGCTTCGTTACCCGCTGCCATCGCAGATGTTGAAGCGGCTACTGAAATTAGCAAGCCCGCTAAACCTAATATTGAGTTTTTAGTTAGTGTTTTAATAAATTTCATAATATCTCTCCGTAACCATATTTTATCCAACCGACTTCAAACGCGCAATGCGTATCGAAGCAGGTGGATGTGAATCATAAAACGCCGAATAAAGTGGATCTGGCGTTAATGTTCCTGCGTTCTTTTTATATAGACTAACTAATGCACTAATTAGTTCATTCGCGTCTGATTCTTTTGCTGCAAACTCATCTGCTTCAAACTCATGTTTACGAGACCAGCGCGCCATAATAGGGCCTATAAAGAAAGTAAAGGCGGGTGAAACTAACATAAATAAAATCAAAGCCATGTAAGTCGAAGGCTGTTCAATGCCAAAAGCCGTGTAAAACCATGCTTGTTTCATTAGCCACGCTAAAATAGCAAAGCCTATTAATGTCATCGTCATTGAGGCAATCATGCCTTTTAGTACGTGCTTGCGCTTAAAGTGACCTAATTCATGTGCTAAAACGGCTTCAACCTGTGTTGGTGAGAGGTGCTTGAGTAAGGTATCAAAAAATACGATACGCTTAGTTTTACCAAAGCCAGTGAAATAAGCATTACCGTGGCTAGAGCGTTTTGAACCATCCATAACAAATACACCGTCGGAATTAAAACCTGTGCGTTTTAAAAGGCTCGTTAAACGGTCTAAGACCTCACCTTCTTCTAAAGGTTTGAATTTATTAAAGATAGGTGCGATAAATTTAGGGTAAGCCCACATCATAATGATAGAAAATGCGGTTAGGGCAATCCAAGCATAAAGCCACCAGAAATCACCCGCAGATTCCATGAGCCATAAAACGAGCAAAATCAATGGTATGCCAATGATCATTGCGAGTGCCGCGCCTTTAATCATATCAACAAAAAAAGTTTTCAAGGTTGATTTGTTAAAGCCAAAGCGCTCTTCAATATTAAAGGTGCTGTATAAAGAGCTAGGAATATCAATCAAGCTAGAGATTATCGAAAAGCTAATTAACACCGCAACACCTGTCGCTAAAGGTCCTAAATCAGCCGTGAGCCAAAGTTGATCTAGCCAGTTTAGTCCGCCACCCAATGTCCAAAGGAATAGCACAACTGTACCAATGATTAGCTGTAAACGACCAAAACTGCCTTTTGCTTTGGTGTAGTCTGCTGCTTTTTGGTGTTCTTCGAGTGTTACTTTGTCGGAGAATTCAGCAGGGACAGCTGAACGATGCTCTGCCACGTGCTTTGCTTGTCGTAAAGAAAGCCAAAGTTGAACACCTGCGGTAATAATAACGGCAAAAATAAATAACCAAGTGAAAATATGCATCTGCTAAACTTACTCTATTATTCGAAAAAATGGAATTATAACCCATGAGTCAAAACAAAAATAATCTCATTTGGATTGATCTGGAAATGACTGGGTTAGATCCTTTTACCGATACGATTATCGAGATTGCGACCGTCGTAACCGATAAAGATTTAAACAAATTAGCAGAAGGTCCGGTGATTGCCATTCACCACCCAGATAGTGTGTTAGATGCAATGGATGAATGGAATCAAACACATCATGGCGGTTCTGGCTTGATAAAACGCATCAAAGAAAGTAACTACACCATGGCGCAAGCGGAAGCAGAAACGATTGCATTTTTAGAGCAATACGTGCCAAAAGGGGCTTCGCCGATGTGTGGCAACAGTATTTGTCAAGATCGACGTTTTATGGCGCGTGAAATGGTGGAGCTTGAGGATTTCTTCCATTATAGAAACCTAGATGTAAGTACGCTAAAAGAACTTGCCGCACGCTGGAAGCCAGAAGTGCTAGACCAACACGTTAAGAAGGGAGCGCATTTGGCTTTGGATGATGTTTTAGAGTCTATTGAAGAACTGCAGTTTTATCGTCAGGCGATACTCAATATTTAGGCAATAATAATATCATCAGAATTCATAGCAATATTGGGTAGTTGAATGGCAGGTATTGGCTTTGAGTATAAAAATCCTTGTACTGAGTCAGCACCCAATTTTTTTACTAGAGAAAGTTGTTTTTTCGTTTCAACACCTTCTACCACCGCTGAGACCCCTAGTCGTTTTGCCAAAGAAATAGCCCATTCCAAAATGGCTGTATTTCCAGAATCAGCCGTCAATAAGATACTACGATCTATTTTTACGGTATCTACAGAAAGAGTTGACAGTCTATCTAATGAAGAATAACCCGTACCAAAGTCATCCATTGCAATTGTAAATCCAGCTTTTTTTAGTAAGGATATGGCTGATGTTATCTCTGTTGCAGGAATATCCTCATCTTCCGTTATTTCAATACAAAAACGATTAGGAGGTAAATTTTCTTCTCTAAAAAGGTCTACAAAATTATTGAGTGTCGAACTATTTTTCAGCATATATGGTGGAAGATTAATGTTGATGGTGACATTTGGTAGATCTTTATAGTGTTTAGCAACCATTTTTACGCATACCCGCGTTAAAGATGTAAGAAGTCCATACTCCTTGGCTTGATCTAAGAATTGATGTGGAGGGAGCAACCCATGTTCAGATGATTCTACCCTTATTAATAATTCTAAAGCTTTTAATGATCCATCATCTAATTTATAAATAGGCTGAAAATGGACGGGTAAATAGTTGTCATCTATAGCTTGTTGAAGAATATCTCGAACTTCGTGGCGAGGTAATTTATTACTATTTTCTGATTCAGTATAGAAACATAGAGAAACTCGTTGGCTACGGGCGTTTTTTTGTGCCTCTTCAGCTTGTTTTGCGAGCTTTTCAGGATCAGCCTCCCCTAAGGAGTAACTAGCACCAAATGTTAAGGGTACAGTAATTGATTTCCCTAAGATGTTATCCCATACACCTAAGCTTCTTTGTAGATTTTCTACTAATAGGATAGTGTCAAATTCAGAGTTTTTTGTACGATAGACTACTAAGAAGGTATCCGAATGAGTGTGAGCCGTTACGATAGTATTGGGTAACTTTTTTATTCTAGATGCTAGGCTTTTTAGTATTTCATCAGCAGAGTCTCTTCCATACAAATCATTGATGGATTTAAAGTCTTCAATATTGATACTTACCACTAATAGGTTCGTTGCTTGGGATAGTGTGATTTTTTCTAGGTAGCCATTATAGTTTGGTAAGCCTGTGACGTTATTGGTATGAATTAAAGTACGTAGACGATCTTTTTGATCATTAGCATTGCGAATTAATAGTATGAATCTCCAAATTACGACAATACTTAAAATTGACCCTGCGATACCAATCAAAAGAAGACTGATAGGAGGCGCGTTAAATAAAGAGCGTATTACAAGTCCAAGTGGTATAGCGATTATGGCAATAATGCTTGCTACCCACATAAATAAGTTGCCTAACTGAGATGGGAGGATCGCTGGATAGTCTAAAGGAAATTTTTCTAATATAATAAAAGCTATTGCTAGTGCTCCAGCAAGGTGATATGAGCTAAGAGAAATGGATTTTAAAAGCTCCCTGTTTGTATTTATGTCAAAAGTTAGGACAAGATCAAGACTAAAATGAAAGACTAGTAGTATGGTTAAACTAAGTCGTATGCCGTCGGTTAGCTCCACAGATTTGGTAATAAAGTAGTGGATGATTGCCATAGTTAATAGTGTTAAACCAATAAATATATTGATAAATAATATTTGCTGTATAAAAGTAAATTTATAGAATAGCGTGTCAGAGACAGTAGGGGATATTAGTAAAAAGAAAAAAAGGAAAGATATTAATAAAAGACTGTAATCGATGCTAAAGCCTTTCATATTGAATTTATTTTCAAATAATTGCATATGGTAGAATGCAAATAGTGTAATTAATCCAATGCCTTGTTCTTCAATTAAGAAAGTAATGGTGGGGTATATGGGAAATCCAATATATACAAAGGACTCCATTATTTTTGCAACAACAATCAGGCCTGCTCCCGTAACCACTAAAAGTCTAGGGTAACTATGTTCTTTGTGAAATTGGTAGCCAGCTACAAGTCCAAAAAACATGATGAAGTGATTGGTAATTGTTAGCGTATATAACAGGTTTTCGTTGCTCACAAATCCAATAATGATTGCTAAAGTAGCGTGAACAGCAATATAGTACTGCCATATTCTTGGTAAGCCCTTTTCAGCAAGTTTATTGGTTAGTTTGTTTGTAAGCATTTTTTATAGTTTAAAGACTGTTATTTGGCTATCTATTTTATAGTTCTTCTGTGTGTTTTAATTATATTTAAGATGAGCTGTCATTTTGATTTTGAAAGCTTCAAATAAATCTTAATTTTTTAGAAACGTAAAAAGTGGAAAAAAAGCAAATGCTGTGTTTTGATGTTTCTTTACTTAGTTGCCAAAATATATAGCATGATTGTCTTATCCGAAATAACACTACGCCGTGGCTCTCAAAAGCTCTTATCTGATGTTTCAATCAGTCTCCATCCTGGCTATAAAGTTGGTTTGACAGGCGCTAATGGTACGGGTAAATCTAGCTTGTTTGCCATGATTCGTGGTGAGTTGGGGCAAGATGAGGGTGAGCTTAGCATTCCTCCAAACTGGGTGCTGGCGCACGTGGCACAGGAAACTCCTTCTTCAAATGTGACGGCTTTGGCTTATGTGTTAGAAGGTGATAAAGAGTTTGTTGCACTTCATAAAGAGCTAGAAACTGCCGAGGGTGAGCATTTAGGCAACCTTCATGCGCAACTTGATGCAATAGACGGTTATACAACTGAGTCTCGTGCGGCAACTTTATTGCATGGTTTAGGCTTTTCGCAAAATCAAATTAACAACCCTGTTGATAGCTTTTCGGGCGGTTGGAGAATGCGTTTAAATTTGGCGCAAGCGTTGATGTGTCGCTCGGATTTATTGTTATTGGATGAACCAACCAATCATTTAGATTTAGATGCTGTTATTTGGTTGCAAGATTGGCTAATCAAATATGAAGGTACATTAATTTTAATTTCTCATGATCGTGAGTTTCTCGATGCGGTGGTTAAACATATCGCGCATATCGAACATGCTAAATTAACTTTATATACAGGTAATTACTCTTCATTTGAAAAAGTTCGTGCAGAACGTTTGGCGCAACAGCAAAGTGCATTTGAAAAGCAACAGCGTGAACGTGCACATATGCAAAAGTATGTTGACCGTTTTCGCGCACAAGCCACAAAAGCGAAACAAGCACAAAGTCGATTAAAAGCTTTGGAGCGTATGGAGGAGATTTCGGCAGCCGCAGTTGATTCGCCTTTTACCTTTCGTTTCTTTGAACCTGAAAAATTACCAGAGCGCTTATTAAACGTTGTTGATGCATCCATTGGTTATGGGGATACAACTATCGTTAGCAATGTGAAATTACAGTTGATGCCGGGTGAGCGAATAGGCTTAATTGGTCCAAACGGTGCAGGTAAATCAACGCTTATTAAGTTTTTGGCGGGTGAGATTAAAGCACAGGCAGGAGAATCGTGGGAAGCTCAAGACTTAAAAATCGGTTATTTTGCACAGCATCAGCTAGAGCAGTTGCGAGTAGATCAAACTGCTTTAGAGCAATTACGTTTGTTAGATAAAGATGCGAGAGAACAAGATTTACGCAATTATTTGGGCAGTTTTGGTTTTCAAGGTTCGCGAGTTGATGAGCCTGTAAAGCCATTCTCTGGTGGTGAAAAGGCACGTTTGGTATTGGCTTTACTCGTTTACCAAAAGCCTAATTTGTTATTGCTGGATGAGCCAACTAATCATTTAGATTTACAGATGCGCCATGCCTTGAGCGTTGCATTGCAAGGTTTTTCAGGCGCAATGGTTATCGTATCGCATGATCGTCATCTATTAAAAACGGTAACGGATGAATTGGTGATTGTGCATGATGGTAAAGCTGAAGCGTTTGATGGTGATCTGGATGATTATGCGGCCTTTATCAAAGAAGCATTTAAGAAAGAAGAGTTACCAAGTGATGATGACGCTTCTGTAACGAAAGAATTATCGAAAAAAGAACAAAGACAGCTTGATGCAGAACGAAGAAAACAATTACAGCCTTTGACTAGCAAGCTTAAAAAGCTAGAAAAACAATTGGATGAGTTAACAGAAAAGACAGATCAACTTGAAAGATCCTTAGCTGACCCTGATCTTTATCTGGAACAAAATAAAGAAAAGCTTAAAAAAACCTTGTTGGCTAAAAGTGAATCAGATAAATCTTTGCAATTAGTAGAATTTGATTGGATGGAAGTTAGCGAAGAATATGAAACTGCTATGCAACAGGGTATTCAAATTTAACAACCAATAAAAAATAAGCTTTTATCAGGTAATTACCGAACTTTTTGGCCCTATGCTAGACTAATAGGGTATTAACTATTTTATTTTACTGGAGTTTTAAATGAGTTATTTAGATGTAGGCACAGGGCAAGTTGTTGCAAACGCAGCAGAAAGCGAGCGTGCTAGTTTTATTAAACGTACTTACGTACATTTAGCCGGTGCTATTGGCGTATTTGCAATTATTGAGACATTGTTACTACGTTCTGGTGTTGCGGATTCATTTATGGCGATGTTATCAGGTAGCCGTTGGAGCTGGTTGATCGTGCTTGGTGCATTTATGCTGGTATCGACTGTTGCAAATAACTGGGCGCATTCAGGTATCTCACGTGAAAAGCAGTACATGGGTTTAGGTTTATTTGTTGTTGCTGAAGCGATTATTTTTATGCCATTGATTTACATGGCTTTGGCTCGTGATCCTAGTGGAACGTTATTGCAAAATGCGGCAGTGGTAACCGTAGCACTTGTTGCTGGCTTAACATTTACTGCATTCTCAACCAAAATTAACTTCTCATTTATGGGGCGAGCGTTAATGTTAGGTGGTTTTGTCGCGATGGGAATGATTGTAGCGAGTATGCTATTTGGTTTTTCTCTAGGGCTTTGGTTCTCTGGCGCAATGATATTATTTGCGGGTGCTTCGGTACTTTACAGTACATCAAACATTATCCATGAATACCATACTGAACAACACGTAGCAGCTTC
Organism: Thiotrichaceae bacterium; assembly: GCA_026988095.1. Taxonomy (GTDB): domain Bacteria; phylum Pseudomonadota; class Gammaproteobacteria; order Thiotrichales; family Thiotrichaceae; genus Cocleimonas. Next base: position 5,372 of record JALSLX010000052.1, on the reverse strand, counting down.
GCTTTCGTTGTTCTCAAGTGTTGGTTTGTTGTTCTGGTATATATTACAGTTCATGATGAGTATGGGCGGAGATGATTAAAACTAAGGTGTATCGATTTAGCTGTTCTTTTCTCGCATAAGAAAAAAAGCCCGAATATCTCAAGATATTCGGGCTTTTTTTATACAAATCATCGAAAAATAGGGGGGGGTGGCTATTAAAAATCCTCAGTTGAAGTAAATAACCCCACTTTTAGGTCTTTAGCAGAGTAGATTTCCTTACCATCCACTTCCATTGTGGCATTCGCCACGCCCATTACCAATCTTCTTTGAATTAAACGAGTAAATTCAATTTTGTAAGTAACCTTTTTTGCTGTGGGTAATACCTGTCCAAAGAATTTTACTTCACCAGAACCTAGAGCGCGACCTTTGCCAGGGTTGCCTAACCAACAAAGATAAAAGCCAACTAGTTGCCACATGGCATCAAGCCCTAGACAGCCTGGCATTACAGGGTCAGTTGGGAAGTGGCAGTCAAAAAACCATAGATCAGGGTTGATATCTAATTCAGCAATTAAAATGCCTTTACCAAATTCTCCACCTTCAGCATCAATTTTTACGATACGATCAAGCATCAGCATAGGAGGTGCTGGCAAACGAGCCATACCTTCGCCAAATAATGTGCCCGCGCTACTTTCAAGAAGTTCTTCGTAGTTATATGAGCTTTTTCTTTCTACTGTCATAATTTTTCCCAATTAAGTTTATTGCTATATCTTTCTGCTGATATTACTTGATAAGACCCTATTGCACAAAATAATCGATGGCGATGCCAATGAAAATAATCATACCGAGCCAATTATTATTCAAAAATGCCTGTAAGCATTTTTGTGGTTCTCTGTTTAGTGTTAAAAATTGTTGGTAAATGGCAAAGCCTGATGCAATCAAAATACTAAGATAAAAAATAGATCCACGATCATTTATCATGCCAATCCAAGTGATAATCATTAGGGTGAACAAGTGTAAAACACCAATGATAAAAGTATCGTATTCACCAAAAAATATAGCAGTAGACTTCACGCCAATTTTTAAATCATCTTCTATATCAACCATTCCGTATTGGGTATCGTAGGCTGTTGTCCAAAGTAGTGCTGCAATAAATAATAGCCAAGCATCAAGTGGTGGCGCATTGCCTGTAATGGCGGTGTATGCCATAGGTATTGCCCAAGCGAATGCTGCACCTAAATGTACCTGAGGAAAGTGGTGATAGCGCTTCATAAAAGGGTAGCTTGCGGCAAGAATCACCGCTACGATGGATAGTAATATGGTGCTGGTATTGAGTTGTAAAACTAAAAAGAAAGCGATTAACACTAAAACTGCAAATACCGCTAGCGCTTCTTTGGCTGATATTTTACCTGATGTGAGTGGTCGGTTTTTAGTACGGGCAACCAGTAAATCAATATCACGATCTGCATAGTCATTGATAGCACAGCCTGCTGAGCGCATGAGTATTACGCCAAGCACAAAGATAATTAATACTTTAAAATCTGGAGTCCCTTGTGCTGCAAACCATAGTCCCCACAAAGTTGGCCAAAGCAACAGATAAATGCCGATAGGGCGATTGAGGCGGACTAACTCAGAGTACAGCTTTAACTTATCATAAGCAAAAGCTAGCATGGAGATTGTTTATCCGCCAACAGTCTTTCAACGACCTTGCCATTGACGAGATGTTCTTCAATTATTTCATCGATATCAGCTTTGTCGACAAAGGTATACCAGGTCTCGTCAGGGTAAATAACAATCACAGGGCCTAGCTCGCATCGGTTCAAACAGCCTGCAGAATTGACGCGTACTTCACCTGATCGTACGAGTCCTAATTCTTTACTGCGTTTTTTCATGTAATCACGCATTTCTTGCGCATTATGTTGTGCACAGCATTGGCTGCCATCTTCGCGACAGTTAGTGCAGAAAAACACATGGTTTTTGTAATATGGCATTGATGAATACCCTTTAGTTTGGGATTATCGATAAGATGTGCGATTATGCCCGATTTTTATGTCTAACTAAAAACTTTACCCGATAAAAATGTCTCAAAATAACAAAGCACACCCAGAAAAATTCGACAGTATCACGCATTTCTTAGAAACAGGCGGGTTTAGGTACCGTGTGTTTGATATGGGGCGAAAGATTAATTGCATCCCTGCTGATGTTTTTGAAAGTATTGAAGGTCAACAGCAGCTGTATCCTGCTCCCTTTCAAAAAAAGGCGTGGTTGGCATTATTGTTTTGGGAGAATGGTAAACAAGATGAAGCGGTAATCTGGTTTTTACAATTTCCGATTGATGAGTTGGGTTTTTTAAAGCAAGAAGCCCGTGATGCTTTCTTGATTGATTTATTGGAGCAAACAGGAAAAAATATTCAAGCCAAGCAAAAGGGTATTCAGGTATTGGATGAATTAAAAGAATCCCCCTTTGCTTTTAAACCCAATCCTGATCGTTTGGCGATGTTTCATGCATTGGCAACCAAGGCGCTAGAGCAACAGCCGTCTCACTATTATCAGCATACGCGTGATTACTTGTCGGGTAATGCTGGTTATGATCAATGGCAGTTTTTAGGTTTGCAGGGGATTGCGGATATTGTTGCGCGCTTAGATGAGGATGATAATGAGGCGCTACTAGCAAAGGCTGTTAGTTTAATGCCCGAGATGCCTTTGGTAAGTTTTTGTAACGCGTTAGAAAACGCAAACCCTCAAGAGGTTTTAACCCAAGCATTGGCAGAAAAACTAAAAACAGAGTTACACCCAAAAGAGGATTTGAATATTAATAATCAATTGGTGGCTATGTTGCTGAGAGCATTGTCAGGGGCAGAGCCGATAAACTTGAGGCACCTGTTATTACAGTTGGTTTTAACCTCGCCAGTGGGCAAAGATATTGAGGTGATGGCGGCTATATCAGGGCGTGCTTGGAATGATTTGCATTTTCAGCCTATCTTGGGTGCTTTTATTGTTAATTTGGCGGAGAAAAATGAAATGGCATTTAATGCAATCTTATCAGATTTGATGTTAATTCCTAATATGCGTGAAAATGTGTTGCCTGTTATGCGGGATTCAAATCAGTCCAAACAATTGGCTGATAAACTTGATCAGTTTTTGACTGGGATTAAATAAGTATTGTTTAAGTCCCCAAATAAAAAGCCTGCTAAATACAGGCTTTTTATTTGTTTTTCTTTAGTAGAAGCTAAGGTTTAGTCACACTCTGGCTCTTCGTCTTCTTCATTTGTATTGTTATTATCACTTCCATCTGTTACGGCCTCTGTTGCATCGTTCGCTGTTTCTTTAACAGTAGCACCTGCTGCTGCACCAGCAATTTTATCTGTAGCATCCCCCATTGTTTCTGTCATGGCATTTTTCATATCACCTGCTTTTTCCATGGCTGAGTGAGCCATCTTTTTTGTCGTATCGACAACATCAACTGCAGTTTCTTTTGCAGTATCCATTGCGCCACTAGCGGTATCCATGACTTTGTTTTTAGCATTGTTCATTGTTTCGCTTACAGCTTCTGAAGCAGTATCTTTCATGTTGCCAGCTTTTTCCATTGCTGAACTTACCGCATCTACTGTATTGCTTGCAGTTTCTTTTGCAGTCTCCATAGCACCGCTAGCTGCATCCATGACTTTGTCTTTAGTGTCACTCATTGTTTCGCGAACAGTTGCTGTAGTTGCCTCTACTGCATCACTGGCAGTCTCTTTTGCTGCACCCATAGCGCCAGTAGCCGTATCCATAACTTTCTCTTTAGCATCGTTCATAGTATCGCTTACAGCATCAGTGGCGGCATCTTTCATGTCCCCCGCTTTTTCTGATACAGAGTTTGCGACATCTTTAGCTTTATCAAGCATACTTTTATCCGCATCTGTCGCTGTCTCTTTAGCTTTTTCAGATCCACCGCAGGCGGTTAATAACAGCGCTGATAGTAAGGTTGTAATAATAAGTTGTGTTTTCATCGTGGCTCTCCTTCCATTGATGATGAATGCCTTATAGAGTATAGGGCTTGAATTTTTAACTAAAAAGCTAAAAGTAAACTCAATATAACAAATATTACTATATGTTGATTGCCTAATTTATAGAATAATGTTCGGTTTTAATAGATGCAATGGATGTGAAGTGAGAAAGAGAGGGATGTGTGGAAGATAAGTTTATGCGTACTGTACGCAGTTTTGTATTGCGTCAAGGTCGTCTAACGCGAGGGCAAGAGCAAGCTATTGAAAATGTGTGGCCTGTTTATGGTGTCAAGCGTGGAGATGGCTTGCTTGAATTAGGAGATTTATTTAAGCGTGAAGCCCCCGTGACGTTGGAGATTGGTTTTGGTGATGGTGTCTCGTTAGCAGAAATGGCAAGCTCGGCCCCTGAAAGGGGGTTTATAGGTATTGAAGTGCATCGACCGGGCATAGGACGTTTACTACATTTAATAAATGAGAAGGGCTTGAGTAATGTGCGCGTGATGGATGATGATGCGGTTGAAATTATTAAAAACAGAATTCCAGAAGAATCACTTGATAGGGTGCAGTTGTTTTTTCCTGATCCTTGGCATAAAAAGCGTCACAATAAACGACGCATTGTTCAGCCAGAATTTGTTTCTCTAATAGCATCGCGTCTAAAGGCTGGTGGGATATTTCATTTGGCTACAGACTGGGAGCCTTATGCAGAGCACATGGCTGAAGTGATGGAGGCATCAATAGACTTTGCTTCTCAAGCAGGTTCTCCTTTTTCGCCAAAGCCCAAGAGTCGTCCTGTCACTAAATTTGAGCGGCGTGGCTTAAAATTAGGTCATGGAGTGTGGGATTTACTTTACGAGAAGCATTAATTGCTCGGTTGAATGTTTATTCTTTTGATATTTGACTCGAAAAAGCAAAAAAACACGTGTTTTTTATTGCCACCCCCCTTGTTTTTCGATGTTTTGTAATATTATTTACGTTTTAAAAAGTATAAAAATAAGCTAAAGATAGTGAGGCAATAACTTTTTTTGTTTAAAATTTATTCGATGGGCAGTAAAGGTAAGGGGGTGTACTTTTTATCAGTAGTAGACCAATGGTTATGTTTGGCTTCGTACCTCAGCCAAAACTACCACGCTAAACATGAAGTATATTTATAGATTGTTTTTTGAATCATTAAAAACAACAACATCACATTCAAGAACACGCTCTAAATAATCAGATAAGTGTTCATGCTCCCATTCCACATCTTCTTCAATTTCTGAAGCACATTGTAATAGAAAGTTAGATAGAGTCTCCTCAGAAACCCAATCCTAATTTAGCCATGAACGCCGATGTAACCAAAATGATGTTTAAAATATGTGAGGCTGATCCTCAGGGAACTTAATATGGTCTTTGCATTCGTGAATATAGTTA
>JALSLX010000051.1 GCA_026988095.1 Thiotrichaceae bacterium | reverse complement strand
TTTACGATAAGGCGATGTTTCAACCGTGGATTGCGGTCTTCACCGCAATGACGGGTTGACAACAAGCTAATCTGCAATCAATAGAAATAATGGCTTACGGCTTAATTTATGGCATTTCCCTAGCCCCCAAAGAATTCACTCAAAGCTTGACTGATATCAATCAATAATAAGTCTACTTCCCTTAATGTAGACAAATGAAAGAGCACACCATAAAAAGCATCATGCTAGGTTTAATGATCCTAGGGGTTGTATTAGTTTTGATTGGACTATACCTTGCTATTTTCACAGATATTTCAACCTCAAAAGGTACAGACGGAATATTCTCAATAGTTGGTTTCATTGCTGCAGGATTATTTATTTCTGTTCCCGCAAAGCTATATTTAACGTTTCAAATAATGAAACTGAATGATGAAATGCTCAGAGCCAAAAGCGAGTCTATGAAAAAATGAAAATAAAATTCGATAGTGAACTAATAAAGCGTTACGACAAATCAGGGCCAAGGTACACCTCCTACCCGACAGCAGTATCATTTAACTTTGATTATAAAGAGGCTGATTACAAGGCGCATGCGAAACAAAGTAATAGCAACAACGGTCCATTATCGTTGTATTTTCATATCCCTTTTTGCGACACCATTTGCTTTTATTGTGCCTGCAATAAAATAGCCACAAAAGATTATTCAAAAACAGGTGAATACCTAGACTATGTCTACCGCGAGATGGACATGCAAGCAAAGCTATTTGATTCCTCCCGTGTTGTAGAGCAGCTCCATTGGGGCGGCGGCACACCCACCTTTTTAAATCATGATGAAATCGCCGAATTAATGGCATACACCCGAAAAACCTTCAATTTATTAGATGATGACTCGGGAGATTACTCGATAGAAATTGACCCAAGAAGCGTCAGTAAAGAAACCATAAAGCTATTGCGAGATGTAGGTTTTAATCGCTTCAGCCTAGGCGTACAAGATGTTGATGAAAAAGTACAAAAAGCAGTAAACAGAATCCAACCCATCGAAGAAACGCAAGCAATCATCGATGCCTGCCGTGAAAACAATGCGCACTCAGTAAGCATAGATTTAATCTACGGGCTACCGCTACAAACCGTAGAAGGTTTTGCAAAAACATTACAAACAGCAATTGAAATGAACCCTGATCGCATGTCTATTTTTAACTACGCGCATCTACCTCATATCTTCAAGCCACAACGCAGAATCAATGAAGATGAATTGCCCAGTGCAGAAGCTAAACTGGATATATTACAACAAAGCATAGAGGCCTTAACCCAAGCAGGTTACGAATATATTGGTATGGATCACTTCGCAAAACCTGATGATGAATTAGCGATAGCGCAAGCCGAAGGTAGCTTGCATCGAAACTTTCAAGGCTACACCACCCATGCAGAATGTGACCTCATTGCCGTAGGCGTTAGCTCAATCAGCAGTATTAGTAACAGCTACAGCCAAAATGAAAAAGTATTGGATAGCTACTATGCCGCCATTGATGCTGGCAAGCTCCCTATAATAAGAGGTCTATCATTAAGCGATGATGACGTAATACGCAGAACTATTATTCAACAATTAAGCTGTCATTTTAAGCTTGAGTATCAAGCTATAGAGCAACAATATGATATTGAATTCACCAAATATTTTGCAAAAGAGCTAGAAGAACTAAAGCCAATGCAAGAAGATGGTTTGTTAACACTCTCAAACGATAATATTCAAGTGACACCAGCAGGGAGAATGCTAATTCGTAATATTTGTATGGTTTTTGATGAGCACCTGCGTCAACAAACATCTGAGCAGGGTTTTTCTAAGGTAATTTAATCATTTTTAGGCTGTTTTTATAGACCACCCCCCTTCTTTTTCGTTGTTTTGTATTTAAACAAGGCTAAATAACCATATAAAACAGCGAAAAAAAGCTATTATATCGCCATGAAATACAAAGACCTGCGCGATTTTATCTCTCAACTCGAATCTATAGGTGAGCTTAAACGCATCACCACCGAAGTTGACCCTAATCTTGAAATGACAGAAATCTGTGACCGCGTGTTGCGCGCGGGTGGGCCAGCGCTCTTATTTGAAAACCCAAAAGGCTATGATACGCCTGTCTTAGGCAATCTATTTGGCACACCAGAACGTGTTGCAATGGGTATGGGTGAAAGCTCCGTCAAGGCATTACGGGAGGTCGGTAAACTTCTAGCAAGCCTAAAAGAACCATCACCGCCAAAAGGGATTAAAGATGCCATTAAGTCCATTCCCAAATACAAAAAAGTATTGGATATGGCGCCAAAGAAAATCAAAAAAGCAGCGTGCCAAGCATTTGTTATCGAAGGCGACGATGTTGATCTTGCAAAGCTCCCCATCCAAACCTGTTGGCCAGATGATGCCGCACCGCTGATTACATGGGGTTTGGTTATCACCAAAGGTACTCGTAAATCGCGACAAAATTTAGGCATCTATCGCCAACAAGTGATCGGTAAAAATCGCGTAATTATGCGCTGGTTATCACATCGCGGAGGCGCGCTAGATTTTAGAGATTGGCAAGAAACAAACCCAGGCGAACCTTTCCCTATTACGGTCGCATTAGGAGCTGACCCCGCAACCATTTTGGGTGCAGTTACGCCCGTGCCAGATACATTGTCCGAATATGCATTTGCAGGTTTATTACGTGGCTCACGCACTGAAGTTACAAAATGCATTGGCAATGACTTGCAAGTCCCCGCATCGGCAGAATATGTTTTAGAAGGGCATTTATACCCAGATGACATGGCAGATGAAGGGCCTTACGGTGATCACACGGGATATTACAACGAGGTTGAGCGCTTTCCTGTTTTTACGATTGAACGCATCACCCATCGAAAAAACCCAATTTATCACAGCACTTACACAGGTCGCCCACCCGATGAACCCGCCATGCTTGGCGTGGCATTAAACGAAGTCTTTGTACCCATATTACAAAAGCAATTTCCTGAAATTACTGACTTTTATTTGCCTCCCGAAGGCTGCTCATATCGAATGGCAGTCGTCAGTATGAAAAAACAATATCCAGGTCATGCAAAACGCGTGATGATGGGAGTGTGGTCATTCTTACGACAGTTCATGTACACCAAATTTGTAATAGTAGTGGATGACGATATTAATACCAGAAGTTGGGACGATGTAATCTGGGCAATGACTACGCGAATGGATCCTGCACGAGATACCACAATCATCGAAAACACACCGATTGACTATTTAGATTTTGCATCGCCAGTTTCGGGTTTAGGCTCAAAAATGGGCTTTGATGCCACCAATAAATGGGAAGGAGAAACAGATCGAGAATGGGGCAAACCCATAGTCATGGATGAGGCTGTAAAGCAAAAGGTAGATAAAATGTGGGATGAGCTGGGTATTTAGAGAGTTTTCATACAAATTATCGTATATATCGTTGATTTATAGCATCTTCATCTAGGATTAAGCCTAAAAATGTAATACTCTCGGATAGAGTGCCAATATAATTATAAAAATAATAAAGTTTATTGGGCTTGTTACAAGAAACCTGAAAAAAGAAAGTATCTTGTGGCTTATATAAAAGATTAATTAAAAGAAGAAAAATCACAA
>JALSLX010000050.1 GCA_026988095.1 Thiotrichaceae bacterium | reverse complement strand
AAAACATGACTCAATTACCTTATTAACTTGGAAAAAGAGACTTCATGCAAAGGTCTCAAATATACGAAAACAGCATATTACCGCTCATCATCTGAAAGTGAACGAATAGAATTATTATTTAGATTTTTATTTTTTTAGATAGTATTTTCCTACTATGAATAAAACTTACATAATTAAAGAAAAAATTTTTAAAGAAATATCAACTTCAAGAGGGTCTATTTGTTATTTATTAGAAGATGGTCAAGGAGAAAAACGAACAGTAAGGGCTATAGCTAGACTTGGCTTTACTAAAAAATTAAATCAGTACAGCCTATTTATTATCGTGAGACACCTCTTGTGGAAGCGCTATCGAAAGCATCGTTGAATGACTCTGTTAGTATTGATTTTTTGGCTTTTAATAAATATATACCACGTACTTCAGCGTCTGTGAGCCAAGCTAATGCTTTAAAAATATTAAGAGATGTTGAGGCAACAAGGTATAATTCTAGACTAAGTAGTTTTTCTGTGGATCCAGAACGATTATTACAATTGTTTCTAATGGCTTCCGTTGGTTTTATGGCTTTTTTAGCAATATAGTGAGACCTTTCTTAAATCAAGTGTTACTGATAGCGCTATTTTCTGAAGAACTTGCTCTCGTTGATTGCTAGAATTGTAACCAATAGGGACGATCATTTTGTTTTAAAAATTTTTCAGCCTTATCCCCATGAAGAATAGCAAGGGTTGCTAAGATTCCAGCCTCAGTACAATTAGGCGCCGCAACAGTAACAGTACGTGGTGGGTTTTCTACGGGGTAACCTGTTGTAGCATCAATAATATGGCCATAGCGTTTACCGTTTGATATGAAAGATTTATAGACATCTCCGCTTGTTGCTATGGCTCCGCTTGATAGTTTTAGGCTTTTCCATATTTTGCCATTGCCATTTTTAGATTCGATGCTCACTTGCCATGGCTGTTGGTTTTTTTCGCTACCTCTAACGGCAATGTCGCCACCTAAATTAACCAAGAGTGGGATAGACGTTAATTGTGCGCCAATATCGGCACAACGGTCGGTAGCATATTCTTTTCCTATGCCCCCAAAATCTATTTGCATGCCTTTTGGGAGTGTGATTTCTTCTTGATTGAAGGTTATTTTTTTCCAGCCAATGTATTTTAAGAGTTCTTGAATTTTTTTATTTGATGGGTTTTTTGATTGATTATCAAAATTCCAAAGTGTTCGAAGTACACCGCTACTAATATCAAATTTACCTTTGCTTTCTTTCCAAAGTGTATCTGCAAGCGCAAGTAGGTTGAAGGTTTCAGAGTCAATTTGAATGGCTAGACCTTGGCTATTATTAATTTTTGTGACTATTGAAGTCTCTAAATAGCGAGAATATTTTTGTTCAATACGCCATGCTTCTTCTGCAATAGATTTTGCTATATCGTGAAATGAATCATTAGGATTCATCTCTTGCTCAAAGTAGATTGAGCAAGGGTTTGCCATCGCTTTAAAGTGAGCAGATAGAATGGAGCCTTGTGATGAAAAGCTAATTTTACCTATGTGTTGATTACTCATATAACGAGATTATCCCAATTAGAACTTTAATCCTAGAGAAAGTATAAAGGCGCTATAACCTGGATTATTAACGGTTTTCCCTGATGAGGAATTGTCATCATCATCATCTTCGCCAAAATTTAAACCCCCAGGTACTTGTTGATAATATTCACCTGTTAAATTCCATTCATTTTTAGATGAGGTTTTTAATCGGTAGGTTGCTCCTAATGTATAAGATGAAAATTTTGAGAGGCGATAATCCGATGATGCGTAACTTGGTAAAGCTTTTTCGTTTGATAACTGTGGTGTGTAAAAGTCAGCTGCCGATTGATAATAGAAGCGAACATAGGGTTCGATACTACTTTTATCAGCTAAAGCCATTCTATATTTTAATTCGCTCGTAAAGGAGTTTGTTCCCCATTCGTCGGCGTGAAGTCTTGTTGTTTCTGTTATGACATTGCCGTTATTTAGGCTGTGTTTTATCGCGGCAAAGAAATTATGGCCGGCCCGTGTTTCAGGTCTTGCTTCATGTATGTTATTGACAATGTTTCCATTGTTGTCAATAACACTGATGCGTTTGTAAGCATCGCTTAGGTAACCTGTTTGTTTTCCATATCCATAATTAAATTGAGTGATGGTGTTTTTAGATAATATTTGTGTCACGCCTAAGATCATATCAATAGATTTCTTAGATTTTGAGGATAAAGTTTTTCGTGTGCCTATCGGTGACAATGGTCGTGGTGTACCTCCAATCGGATCAATAGTATCCGCTGAATACGCAAGTCCAATGGCAAGCGTTGTATTTTTATTGTTTATTTCTTTTGATAAACCAGTCGATAAGCCTAGATGCTTATAATCATTTTCTTTTGAGAAAGAAAATCCAATATTTGCTCTTGTACCAGTTTCGTTAATTGCTTTGTTTAAACCAACGTCGAATGAAAAACGTTTATCATTAAAGGGGGCTTTTTCTAGTGTGGAGCTTGTATTTGTAGTTTGTGTTCCTCCTGATGGTGAAGTAATAATTTGTGTTTTTCCATCAGAGGGAAGAGCGCCAGTAGGTGATGCGCCAGTGAGAATATCTACTCCTAAGTTAAGATTGAGCAGGGTGTCTCCATCATTTAGAGAAGCTTTTCCTGAATATTTAATACTCTTGTCAGATACTCTGCCATCACTCTCGTTATAAATAAAAGTATTCAATTCGTGTGACCAATCAGCAGCTGATACGCTTGATATATTGGTAGCGCTCATTAAGCTCGCGGCAGCTAAAGCAAATGCGTTATTCTTTTTCATTAGTTGCACCCACATCCGCCTGCGGCAAATGAGCTTCCACCGCTTGTAGCTTCCTTAGAAAAGTAAACATGATCGTTGATGGTATTAATTAATCCTTCGGCGCCAAATGTCATTTCTGCGCGTGCTAGATTGCCTCTTTCCCAAGGTTTTACATTGCTACTACAAGCACCTAATAAAAGGCTTATGGAGATTAAAAATAATTTCATTTTCACTTTATGTTCCTAGTTGTTGATTATTTAGCGAGTATTTTATTAATAGTGTTTTCATATTCTTCAATATATTTTTCTTTGAAACCAACATGTTGCTCAACAAGATTTCCTTGGCGATCAAAAACTAAGGAGGAAGGCATACCGATAATTTTGTAATATTCAGCATGTTTTCCTTGAGGATCAAAAATGATTGAAAAGTTGGCTGGATACTTGTCTAAAAAGTTTTTTGCATCCTTGTTGTTCTCATCAACATTTACCCCAAGAATAACGAGACCTTTAGTTTTTAGGTTGTTTTGCATTTTATTTAACCAAGGAAATGATTTTCGGCATGGAACACACCAAGATGCCCAAAAGTCTATGACGACTACTTTTCCTTTGTAACTACTTAAGTCTATTTTTTTGCCATCAGCAAATACCTGTGGAGATAAGAAAAGAACAGTAAAAAGAATAATAATAAGAATCGATTTTGGTTTTTTAAGCATAAGGCTACCTTGTAAATATTGAATTTATAAGCATAGAGTAAGAGTAAAAATAGGCGCGAGTAAGAGGGCAAATGTCTTAATGGTGTATTTATTAGGCATTTGTACTACAGTAAAGGTCTCTATAT
>JALSLX010000049.1 GCA_026988095.1 Thiotrichaceae bacterium | reverse complement strand
TCTAAGGGTTACATTCAATGGATCATTGATAAGTTAAACAATAGACCTAGGAAATGTCTTAAGGGCAGAACCCCTAATGAGGTATTCTTTGCTGGAAATAGGATTGCACTTGCGAGTTGAATTCACGATGTCGTTTGTTGTTCAAGCTTTTCAATGAGGAATTTCCCACCAACTTCACCTTGCCAGCGTTTAAATCGTGAGGGATGTTTGCACTCAATACATATTTGAAGCTCGCATTGGTTCATGTGGGTAAATTGTTTTCAATCGCTCGTAACGGAGTGATGTGTAGTATGCCGTCTGCTCCTGTTATTATATCTGCTTCAACACCATATAATTTTTCTACACTCTCGGCTGTCAGTATATCTGCTGGTTTTCCTTCTGCGATAATAGAGCCAGAATGCAAGCAGATCATGCGGTCAGAGCATCGAGCTGCAAGAGATAAATCATGCATGGCAGCAATGGCAATCGTGCCATTTTCTTTGCAATGTTTGACTACTCTATCAAGCACAATCAGTTGATGGCGAAGGTCGAGAGCAGCCGTAGGTTCATCCAGTAATAATACTTTGGGGTTGCGAAATAATGATTGTGCGAGAAACACGAGTTGACGTTGCCCGCCACTGATTGCATCCAGCGTTCTATCTTGTAAATTGAGCAAGCCAAATTCTGCCAATACTTTGCCAGCTTGATTTTGTAATTCTTGAGGGACACGCAAACCTAGAGATTTAAGTTTCCCCAATAAAATCACTTCAAGCACAGTAAGTGATGAGGTAGCTCCTGTATCTTGAGGCATATAGGCAATGGTGGATGCTCGTTCTGCATGGGATAAGTTTTTATGCTGTTCAAGACCAATTGAGCCAGTGGAGGGAGTAAGCCCTGCAATGGCTTTTAATAGGCTGGATTTGCCCGTACCATTTGGCCCTAATAGCGCAGTGACACTCCCAGCAGGTAATGAGAAGTTTATATCTTTAAGGATATTTACAGAACCATAGCTAACACTTACATCAGTAATATTTAACATTACCAGTGCTTCTTCTTGCCAGATAAAATCAGCGCAAACAAGAATGGCACACCAATTATTGCGGTGACAATGCCGATAGGAACAACGGCTCCAGGGGAAACGAGTTTTGATGCAATAGAAGCACCAACCATAATGATTGCACCCATAAAGGCTGAGACGGGCATGAGAATCCTTTGGTCTTCACCCACTAGCATTCGTGCAATGTGTGGTGCTACCAGCCCTACAAAACCAATCGTACCAACAAAGGCAACAGCGCCGGCGGTGAGTAGTGAAACAATGAGGAATATTTTTAAGCGTAAGCGATGAACATCAATGCCCAAGCTTCTTGCACGTTCGTCACCTAAGCGAAGAGCGGTGAGTTTCCATGCATCTTTAAATAAAAACAAAAAACTAATCAATAAAATACCACCTGAGACAGATACGGAAAACCAAGTGGCTTTTAACATACTGCCAAATAGCCAAAAGACAATTTCCTGCAAAACTTCAGGGGAGGCTAAGTATTGAAGCAGTGATTGTAACGATTGAAAAAGGAATAACGTGGCAATACCTGCCAATATCATGATTTCAGGAGTTACACCACGAATATGAGCGATGCCATAAACAATTGCACAAGCAAAACCTGCTGCTACAAACGCAGCAATGGGCACGGTAAATTCAGGAAATATAGGTAGTTGTAAGCCAAGCAAAATAGTCGCAGCAGCACCAAAACCTGCTGCGGCAGAAAAGCCAAGCGTATAAGGGCTTGCTAAAGGATTGCCCAAAATGGTTTGCATTTGAACTCCTGCGATACCTAAAGACGCGCCAACAATCATCGCCATTAATGTCATAGGTAATCGAATGCTATGGACGATGACATAAACCGTAGGATCAGATGAGCTTTGAGGTGTGACCAAGGCTTTTAGTACATCCCATACATTTAAAAATGCAGGGCCGACTAAAATATCTACAAGGGTGATAATAGATAGACTGGCAAGCACTACTAACAGCCACCAGAAACGGCGGCTGACTAATAGAGTGTATGCATTAATCGCAGGTGTTTGTGATCTGCTAAGTTCTGGTGGCATTGATTATTTATTTATCGAGCTTAATCATAAATACACCATCTGCTTTAACGGGTAAATATTTTTCGTAGAACTTACGATGTGTCTCTATAGGGTCAATATCGGTAAATGCTTCTGGGTAGAGTACTTTCGCAATGTATTGTAAAAAAGCGTAATCGTATAAGGTTCTTGCACCACCATGATACAACGCGTGTACCTCGCCAGTCTTTACAGCAGTAAGAGCTTTCCATCCTGGGCGCTTAGTATAAGGTAGCATACGTTTACGTGTTTCTTCTGGCTTAACACCAAAACCCATTAATACAGCGTTTTTTGCTTTTGTCCAATATGAACCAGCGAGAAAAATTGCTTTTGGATTAGATGCGATTATGTACTCAGGGTTCAGGGGACCCCAGTTGCCTACTTTACCCAGTGCAATGTTCTTCCCACCTGCAAGCCCAATTACTCCCCCCCACATTGTATCGCCATAAGAATTACCAAATTCACCAGCGCCTTTTTTTGCCAGCTCAATGTAAACATTTTGTGGTTCACCACCCGCTTTTTTAACACGTGCAACAACATCAGCAACGGCTGTTGCATACTCATCGGCTAATTTTTTAGCACGCTCTTCTGTGCCAAGAATTTTTCCAATCATTAATGTGCTAATGACGTGTTTTTCTACCGTTTGTTCATTGTAGTCAGCAACTACTACGGGGATACCTGCGGCTTCCATTTTTTTAACAACTTCGCCCAAAGCCCTAAATTGCCACGCTGCAAGAATAGCTATATCTGGTTTAGCGGCGATTGCTGTCTCAATAGAAAAGGTACCTGCATCAGCCTCACCCACATCAATAAGGCTCTCTATTTTAGGATTTACGGCTACATAAGCCTTCCATTGAGAGCTCCTCCAATCGTGCCAAGCAGGTTTAGAGATAGCGACCACTTTGTCATAAGCATTTTCACCACCAATGGCATAGAAGTCTTCAAAATAAAAGCCAAGTAGAATGCGCTTTGCGTGGGCAGGTACTTCAACTTTACGATTTAATGTATCGGTAACAGTAATGGTCTCTGCAGAAACAGTGGAGGTACTGATAAAAAAACTGATCATTGTAGCGATCAATGTTAAAAATAGTTTTCTAAGCATTGTGGATTCCTAGGGGATAATTATTAAATTGGTGTTACAGGAATCTAGCAGTATTAGAGCTTAAAAATATGAGAAAAAAAATTGGCGTGTGATATGACTCAAACCCGTCGGCAAAAGACACAAAAATGCCAAGTTTGGATGAATAATGATGGTAAAATCTAAGGTAATGAATAACGAATACATCACACAATCTGAATTAAAGCAGTGGGCAGAAGAGCTGGATTTTCAAGATCTAGGAATAAGTGATATAGATTTATCCGCTGAAGAGACGTATCTACAATCATGGCTGGGTAAAAATTTTCATGGTGATATGGAGTGGATGCAGCGCCACGGCAATAAACGAACCCGCCCCGCTGAGTTAGAGCCAGAGACTATTAGTATTATCAGTGTGCGGATGAATTATCGTCCGCCACAAACGCATGACCCAATTATGATTTTGAATCATCCTGAGCGCGCCTATATATCTCGTTATGCTTTGGGGCGTGATTATCATAAAATGATGCGTAAGCGCTTGCAAAAACTGGCAACGAGACTCCAAAATGAATTGGAAGAAAAAGGCATTGATATGACATATCGTGTTTTTGTGGATAGTGCGCCTGTGA
The DNA here is from genome assembly GCA_026988095.1 of Thiotrichaceae bacterium. Taxonomy (GTDB): domain Bacteria; phylum Pseudomonadota; class Gammaproteobacteria; order Thiotrichales; family Thiotrichaceae; genus Cocleimonas. The sequence goes on along the minus strand of JALSLX010000049.1, from coordinate 15,337 downwards.
TGGAAAAGCCTATCGCCGTAAAAGCGGGTTTAGGTTGGATGGGCAAGCATACCAATGTGCTAAGTCAAGATGCTGGTTCGTGGTTTTTCTTAGGTGAGATATATACCAATTTGCCGCTTGAGAAGACGAAGGCAGTGGAAGAGCATTGCGGTGATTGTGTCGCTTGCATTGATATTTGCCCGACAAAAGCGATTGTTAAACCTTATGAACTGGATGCACGCCGTTGTATATCGTATTTAACCATTGAGCACAAAGGTGTTATTGCTGAAGAGTTTCGTGAGGCAATGGGCAATCGAATTTATGGTTGTGATGATTGTCAATTGATTTGCCCTTGGAACCGTTTTGCAAGTGATGCCGAGCAAGCAGATTTTTCTATTCGAAATAATTTAGATTCGGCGCAGTTGCTCACGTTGTTTGCTTGGACAGAAACGGAGTTTTTAAAAAAAATGGAAGGCTCACCTATTAGGCGTATAGGCTTTGAGCGCTGGCAACGAAATATATCTATAGCCTTGGGAAACGCGCCATCATCCCCCATGATTATATCTGCGCTTGAAGAAAAATATTTATCATCCAGTGATGTAGTGAAAGAACATATTGATTGGGCACTTCAGCGACTTAATTAGTCCGTTTGTGTAATAATTGCCCAACTATACTAGTAGGCGATAGCTTGTTCGCGTAACTTGAGCCGACAAAATAAATCCTAAAATAAAAGAGAAACAGGGAATGTTAAAAAAACCAATCTTTATATTATTAACGTTGTTATTACTTGTTACCCAAGTGCACGCAGAATTTAGTACCGCAAATATATACACTAATGTAGAAAAATCAGTTTATCAAATCCGTGTTATTAACAAACAAACGGGTAAAAAATCGAGTATTGGCTCAGGTTTTGTCGTTAACCAAGATAATATATTGGCAACCAATTATCATGTGGTAAGCGAATACGTTAATGACCCTGATGTTTTTCAACTTGAATATTTAGCTACAAACGGATCTACAGGCCCTTTAGCGTTAATTGATTTTGATATTGTGCATGATTTAGCGGTTGTTAAGGCTAAACAACCTATGGGTACGCCATTAAAAATATCATTTCTCCCTGAAAAAGGTGCAACTTTATTTTCAGTTGGCAATCCAATGGATTTAGGGTTCACAATTGTTAAAGGCACCAATAATGGAATATTAAGCAAGGCTGAAGATGGAAATGTTTTATTTTCTGGTAGCTTAAATCCTGGTATGAGCGGTGGGCCAACCTTAGACGAAGATGGAAATATTGTCGGGGTAAATGTGGCAACATCAGGCAATGGTATTAGTTTTTTAGTGCCCGCTGAGTATCTGACAGTAGTGCTAGACCGTTTAAAAGAAAATAACTACAAGCCTGTTGATGATCGTTTTGCACACAGTGCTAAACAAATTGTAGAAAACTCTGAAAAGATTGTTAATAAAATGCTTCATAGCAAATGGAGTGGTACAAAAATAGGTAATCTAATTGTACCTGCCGAATTGGATAAATCATTACGTTGTTGGGATGCAAGTAGAACTCCAAAGAAAGATGATCTATTTCGCACCTATTTCACTCGCTGTTCAAATGAAGATAATATTTTTATTTCTTCGCGTTTAAACGTTGGCACAATCAACTACGAATATATGTGGCTAGAAACGGATAAGCTTAGCCCAACACGTTTTTATCGTCGCTATGAAAAAGTAAATAGTAGTGTGATTGGTAGTAGGGCGGGTAAGCGTGACGTGACTAATTTCTCATGCCATACGGACTTTACCAATATAGCGACACAAGAGTTTAAGACAACGGTGTGTCGCCGTGACTATCTTAAATACAAAGGTTTAAGTGATATGTTATTTACCACTGCGATGGTGGGCAAAAAAGATACAGGTTTTTTGTTTAATTTAGATTTTACAGGCACTGATGCAAAGACAGCTTTAGCTTTATTTGCACGTATGTTGGAGACTTTCAAATGGCAAAAATAATACTTGAGACGATTCAGCGTGGTGTACACCGTTATCATAAAATTGATTCCTTCCCTGTTACGGTAGGGCGAGCATTTGATAATGATATTATTTTACAAGATGTAACTATCTCACCTCATCACCTAAGCATTACGAATGAGAATGGTGGCTACCAAATAACGGATTTAGCGGGTGAAAATGGCACGAGAATAAACCGTAAAAAAGTTGATAGTAGTCCTCAAGAAGTAACGCTACCGGTGAATTTTCAGATTAGTAATTTAAAAGCACGATTACTATCTACCGATATGGAAGTAGAAAAAACACATATTCAAGACTGTAGTGGTTTCTTTTGTATTTTCTCTAGCCCTATTTGGGCGTTTGCGTTGTTGATAGTGACAATAGGTTTGTTCTTTTTAGAGCGATACTTTGCAACTCCTGTTGCCAAAGAGCCACTTTATTATGTAAGTAATGTTTTGCCGTCAGTTTGGATTATGTTGGGTATTGCTGTGGTTATTGCGGGAGTAAGTCGGTTATCGACACATCGTTGGGAGATTATTCCTGCTATCAGTATTGCATCATTAATATTTTTAGTACCACAGTTATTTGACTACATCGGTCATTTCGCTTCTTACTTATTTACATCTGATGCATTGGGTAGCTGGTTAAAGAATTCAGCAAGATTTTTGGTTATTCCTGCACTGTTAGCTGTATTTATTGTTAAGACCATACATTCTAAATGGTTGCCAGCCTTGGGTGTAGCGGTATTAGTTTATTCACCATTTTTGGCGTATCAAGTATTGGGTTTAGTGGATGATTTGTCGTTGACTTCAGGCTTTTCAAAAGTACCATCGTACAGTCAAACATTATTACCAAGCGATACACGTTTAAATAAGAGTATTTCATTAGAGCAATTTGTGCGTGAGGCAGAAAAAGCAACGACAGCGCAGGTTGAAAAAATGTTGAAAGAAGCTAAAGAAAAAGAAAAAGAGCAATCTTAGCTTTTATGTAGATAATTTATAGGTCGCCCCACAGTTGCTGGCAAGCAGTAAGCCCTGCAACGGCGGCCGTTTCTGCCCTAAGAATACGAACTCCAAAGTTGATGGGTGACACACCTTTTTGCAACATCATAGTTTCTTCGTCATCTGTGAAACCGCCCTCTGGGCCAATTAATAGTGAAAGATTTGTTCTGGTTTTGAGCTCATGTATTTTGGGATGCTTACCTGGTAGCATTGCAATACAGCTAGTTTCTTGGCCTGTATTTAGTTGTAAATCTAAGAAACTTTCAATTTTTAATGGCTCTCGTAACTCAGGTAGTTTAGTACGTCCAGATTGCTCGCAAGCTGCGATAATAATGCCATGCCAATGCTGCATCTTTTTATCAATCCGATTGGCTTTAATTTTAATAACACTTCGTTTTGTATAGATTGGTTGGATTATAGAGACACCTAATTCAACAGATTTCTGAATTGCATAATCCATTTTCTCGGATTTAATCATCGCTAGTGCTAGTGTAGTTGATAGATGTGACTCTCTATTTAAAGGATCAAAACTTTCAAGTAGTACACGAGAACTACGTTTGTTTGAATCAACTAGTTTGCCTTGGTATTCCCCTCCCTCGCCATTGAAGAGGATAAGGGTTTGATCAAGTTTTAGACGTAAAACTTGAATGGCATGGCGATGATTAGTCGTTGATAATTCAAGTTCATCACCAATGATCATTTCACTCTGCTGGTAAAATCGAGATATTTTCATTTAATAATCCATTATAAGTTGGAATAATGCGTCCATTTAAAGCACTTTAGCGTTATATAATATTATCATTAACTAATATTTCAGTATATTAACATTCTCTGTTATACTCGGGAGCTCTTCCCAGCAGGGAAATACTTGACCCCGTTAGGGAATATGACTGCACCCACAGTCCGACTAAATTTTAAGAGGTTGAACATGGAAACTAAAAAACTCGCGATAATTGCAACTAAAGGCACACTTGATTGGGCATACCCTCCATTCATTCTAGCATCTACAGCGGCAGCACTTGGCTATGATGTTGAAGTATTTTGTACTTTTTACGGTTTACAGTTATTGAAAAAAGACGTGAGTGATCTACAGATTAGTCCTCTAGGAAATCCGGGCATGCCAATGAAAATGCCAATGGGGCCTTCATGGTTCAGAGACATTAACTGGAACATTCCAAACATTATCCAGTCAAACGTACCAGGGTATGAAGCGGTTGCTACAACGCTAATGAAAAAGACAATTGCTAACAACGGTGTTGCTACCATTGCCGAGCTACGTGAATTATGTCAAGAAGCTGAAGTTCGCTTCCTTGCTTGTCAGATGACGGTTGAGTTATTTGGCTTTAACGCTGAGAAAGATTTCATCGACGATATCGATTACGTTGGTGCTGCAACATTCTTCGAATTTGCAGGTGAAAGTGACATCTGTTTATATATATAGTATTTAACACCTAGCTCATCTCTAAAACTTGCCAGCTCTTTGTTGAGAAATATCTTGCACGTGCTAGCGCACATTTCTCGCCCCGATCTGAGAACCTTTTAGAGGTAATCTAGATGCTAAATATGCTGAGCCGACATTTAATGTCGGTTTTTTTGTGAGTAAATTTTAAAAGCTAATCTAGAGGCAATGCCGTCTTATTAACTACTTGTCTCAAAACAAAACTAGAATGAACCCCACTAACGCCACTTAATTTTGTTAGTTGCCCGAGTAAAAATTCTTCATAATGGCGCATATCACGCACCACCACTTTTAATAAAAAATCAGCCGCTTGCCCTGTGACAATACTGCATTCCATTACTTCTGGCATACTAACGATGGCTAGTTCAAACTCTTCAAATCTATCGGGTGTGTGCCTATCCATTGAAATGCCAATGATTGCTGTTAAGTTAAGCCCTAGTTTTTCAGCATCCAACAATGTGGCATGGCGTTGAATTAAGCCAGACTCTTCAAGTTGTTTGACTCGGCGAGAGCAAGGAGTGGGTGATAAGCCTACTTGGTCGGCTAATTGTAAATTGCTTATCCGCCCATTTTCTTGCATTAGGCTTAATATTTTTTTGTCAATTCGGTCTAGTTTCATATTGGTTATTCTACATTATTTGATCCTGGTGGTGAATATAACTATATATATAGAACATATTAGTTAATTATTTTAATATTAGTGCAATATGCTGCGTAGTTTGCAATGGTTAACTCATTATCATTGTTTATACTTGGCTTACAAATAAATCCTTAAGGAATATAAGAAAGTGCCTAACTTTAATCATAAAAAATACCGCCCATTTTCTCCTGTTGCTAAGCCTAATAGACGCTGGCCAGATCGTGTAATTGAACATGCGCCAGATTGGTGTAGCGTCGATCTGCGTGACGGAAATCAGGCGCTCATTGAGCCAATGAACCCTGCTCAAAAGTTAGAAATGTTTCAACTGTTAGTTGATGTCGGTTTTAAGGAGATTGAAGTGGGTTTCCCTGCAGCATCACAAACTGATTTTGACTTTGTGCGCCAATTAATTGAAGAAAATCTAATCCCTGATGATGTAACCATTCAAGTGCTTACTCAAGCGCGAGAGGCATTGATAGCACGAAGTTTTGAATCATTAAAAGGTGCGCGTCAGGCCATTATGCATTTGTATAATTCAACCTCAACGATTCAGCGTGAACAAGTTTTTAAGCGTTCACGCGATGAGATTAAAGCGATTGCTACTCAGGGTGCTGAGCTTGTTCGTGATTATGCGAAAAAACAGCCTGATACGCAGTGGCAATTTCAATATTCGCCTGAAAGTTTCACTCAAACAGAATTAGATTATGCGGTAGAAGTGTGTGATGCCGTTGTTAACATTTGGCAGCCTACACCGATAAATAAAGTGATCTTAAACCTACCTGCCACCGTCGAAGTTGCCACGCCAAATGTATACGCAGATCAAATAGAGACTTTTAATGATACTGTCGCGCAACGAGATTGTATTACCATCAGTTTACATACGCATAATGATAGGGGCTGTGGTGTGGCGGCGGCCGAACTTGGCCTTATGGCAGGTGCTGACCGTTTAGAGGGAACACTATTAGGTAATGGCGAGCGTACCGGCAATATGGATATTGTTACCACCGCGATGAATTTGTACAGCCAAGGCATCGATCCTGAATTAGATTTTTCAAATATGGATCGAATTATTAGTGTGGTTGAACGATGCACGCAGTTGGCAGTTCATCCGCGTCATGCTTATGCAGGCGAATTGGTTTTTGCCGCGTTTTCTGGTAGTCATCAAGATGCCATTAATAAATGTTTATCGATAGATGATTTTGAGCGTGCAAAGAATGGTGCCAATCATCATTGGCAAGTCGCCTATTTGCCGATAGATCCGCGTGATATTGGTAGAAGTTACCAAGAAGTGATTCGTATCAATAGCCAGTCTGGAAAAGGTGGAGTGGCTTATGTGCTTGAAAAAGATTATGGCCTGCAGTTGCCGAGATGGTTGCAAGTAGACTTTAGCCCCTATGTGCAAAAAGAGGCTGAAGATAGCGCAAGCGAGGTTTCATCAGGGTTGATTCATAATATTTTCCAACAGACCTATCTTGATGTTGATAAGCCAATTAGGGTTGTTCGATATCAAGCAAAACGTGAAGGAGGGATTGATCATCTTAGTGCTACACTAACTACAGAAGGGGAAAGGATAGAAATTGCCAGCGATGGACGTGGAATACTTGCCGCTTTTATGAATGCAATAAATAGTGAGCTAGGCAGAGATTTAGTTCTGATTGATTATAGTGAGCATACTTTGGGAGATGATGAAAAATCCGAGGCAATGGCTTATGTTCAACTGAGCATAGATGGGAAACGCGTTTGTGGCGCTGGACGAAGTGAAGATATTGTGGGAGCATCATTGCGAGCGGTTTTGAATGCTGTAGCACGTGCAGGCGTTGTATTTGCGAGTGTGAAGCAAGTTAAGCTGGTTGAAACATCGTAAAAAATACAAATCATCGAAAAAGAGGGGGGGTGGCTTATAAAAAAGGTCAATTAGTTTTTTTCTACGTGTAAAGTTGTTGCTTGTTGATCATTCGTATACTTGAAGGTTTTCAAGTATACGAATGATCAAGTTTATTGGTTGCTATTCGTTTTCAGCCTCAAGGACAGCAATGCTAATTAGTTTTCCAATAGCGCCGTCAAAATTTTCCCATCCATGATATTTTTTTAGTTTTTCAACAATGATAGGCTTCATTTCAAAAGACTCCATATCATCATCTAGTAAAGTCTTGCTCGTGTCGTAAACAATATGAAGAAACTCACGGAAATCACCTAGTATTTCTTTGCCTCCTGATGGGCCGTGACCGGGTACAACGGTATCTATATCAAGTTTTAGAGCCAAATCCATTGCTTTTATATTGCCTGCGTATGTCCCATTATCAAGGCGCGTCATGCGGTTATTAAAGGCATTGTCACCCGTGATTAATACCTTGTCTTCGATGATTTGATACATAGCGTCGGTCTTGGTGTGAGCGTGTTTATTCAAATGTGCTTTTATAGTTATATTATCTATCTTTACTTCTTGATTGTTTTTTAATGCGATAGTTGGGTATGTCGCTTTTGTGCCCGTGGTTGCGCCCTCGGTGAGTTTTTCCATAAGATCAATCCAGCTTTGCCCTTCGCCAGCTTTAGCTTCTGCAATCATTTCAGGGTGAGCATAGATTTTTACATTAGGATAAGCCTCAAAAAAAGCTTGATTGCCAAGCCAATGGTCTCCATGTACATGGCTATCAAAAACATGGGTAACAGGTTTGTCTGTTTGTTTGCGAATCTTTTCGAGTAGGGCGCGACCAACTTGTACGCTTGATCCAGGGTCAAACACTACAACGCTTTTGTCGGTGATAACAAAAATAGGATTATTCATAAATCCTTTGTTTTCAACGCTTGGTCCCGTTAATGAGCCAAATATTCCCCATGTATGTTCGGCAATTTTTATGGTGTCGTATTTATCCATAATGCCAGTTGTTTCTTTGGCAAAAGCAAAGCTACTGAGTGTAAGTGAGATAAATAGTAAGGTGATATTTAAAACTGATTTCATGAAATTTTTTCCGTAGCGATTGATCGGTTATCATACTAAAGATTGATGATAAATAATACACAAGGAAAAATAACATTAATGTCATTTAAATAAATTTTTTATGTGATTTAGATATTATAAAGAGGTGATTGTAGAAATATAAAAATGGTGGCCCGACCCGGAATCGAACCAGGGACACGAGGATTTTCAATCCTCTGCTCTACCGACTGAGCTATCGGGCCATTTTTTAATTGTATCTCGGAATAAGCTTGAGTGGCTTCTTACGCGAGGTGCGTATTAGAGCGTTTTAGCTTTTTTTTGTCAAGCGTTAAGTGTCAACAAAATGGGCAATGGCGCTATTAAGTGCTATTGCCCAATATTAATGCTTAGATTTGTATTGAATTAAGATTGTCTTTGGTTAGATGCATCGTGCATTTGATTGATTTTGTATTGGAAGTAATACAGTTGAAAGAAGAAAGTTAAAATTGGGCCAAGCCAAAAAACGTTGCCTTTACTACTACCTGAAATAATATTGAGTCTATTTCTGAATTTAAATGCCCACATTACGATTAGTACAAAGCCAATTAGACTAAATGGTAAGGATATAAGAGAGATAGATTGAGCTAACTCTGGCAAAATCATAGGGAGTATGCTCATAATAATATTAAGAATACCCAAGCCGATAACAGCGGGTACTAGCCATGGTGCAACTTTGTTTTCTGGGATTAGGGTGTTGAGTATTTTGGTGCGTGAATACATCCAGTAGTAGCCGTAAATTCCTAATGTGATAATGGCTAAACCGATAACGCCCCAAGTAGTAAAGCGTTTAAATGCTTTGATCTTGCTAACATCTTGGCCGAGTGAATCAGATGCTACATTTGAAGCGGGTGCAGCATAAGGGTTTTGTGTTTCTGACATTGTTATTTCCTTTTGATTATTTAATAATAAATTAAGAAGTAGTAAATATTATTTGGTTTCAAGTTTATAAATGATTAGTTATATCTTTTTGCATCCATTACATTAGGCAACTGTGCAATTTTCTCCAGCACCTCAAAAAGTTGCACAGTATTTTCTATTTGAATGGCTAATGTCAATATTGATATTAGCTCAGTGTTCCCACGGTGAGTGCTGATATTAAGTACATTAATGGATTGTTTAGCTAAAACAGAAGCAACATCACTGATTAAACCTGGTTGATTAAACCCCGTGATTTGTATATCAACAGTATAGGCTGTCGTTTCTGTTCCCCAGCTGGCTTCTGCTAAACGTGCTGCTTTTTCAGGCCCGAGATTATTCACATTAATATTAGCACAATCACTGCGGTGAATGGTGATTCCCCGCCCAACGGTTATATAGCCGATAATCTCATCCCCAGGCACAGGCTTACAACAGTTACCAATTTCCACGAGCAAATTACTGACGCCTTGTATTTGGATGCCGCGATCATCATGCGTTTCTTTTACGCTGATTTTACGGAATTTCACCTCTTCTTTTTTAGGGACATCTAAAGCATCAGCGAGTTGAACGATACTAATATCTCCACGCCCAAGTGCAATTAAAAACTCTTTTTCAGATTGTTGATTGAAGCGCTTAAGCAATGGTTTAAAGCTGATTTTCTTTAAATTAAGGCGATGCTTTTCTTGCTCAATAATATCTAAGCCGTCTTGCCTATTTTTGCCGTGATCTTGTTGCCTAAACCAGTGGCGGATTTTACTACGCGAACTTGAAGAGCCAACGTAGCCAAGTGCTGGATTTAACCACTTTCGACTTGGTTGTTCTTCTTTTTTTGTGATTATTTCAACTTGATCACCGTTGTGTAACTTGTGATCTAGAGGCGCAATAACGCCGTTTACTTTTGCTCCAATGCAGCGATGTCCAACACTGGTGTGAATAGCATAGGCAAAATCAAGCGGCGTAGAGCCTTTGGATAAATCTAAAATTTCTCCTTGAGGGGTGATAACAAAAACACGATCGGGAAAAATTTCCGCACGAAAATCTTCTAATAATTCGCTGTCATTTTCATTACTTTCTAATAATCGACGTAATGAACCGACTACACGTTCCATCGCTGCATCTTGACCACCACCTTCTTTGTAGCGCCAGTGAGCAGCTACACCTAACTCAGCAAATACATTCATATCCTGTGTGCGGATCTGGATTTCTACATAGCGTCCTTTAGGGCCGATAACGACAGTGTGAAGCGATTGATAGCCATTGGGTTTACGGTTAGCGATGTAATCATCAAGCTCTGCGGGTACGTGTTTCCATTTTTCATGCACTAGACCTAAGGTTGAATAACATTCTCGTACATCATCAACAATTACGCGTACAGCTCGTAAATCATAAAGTTGGTCGATTGATAAATGCTTACGCTGCATTTTCTTCCAAATACTATAAATATGTTTTGGGCGACCAAATACTTCTGCCTTGATATCACTGTCTTTTAAAAGCTTTTGTAGGTTTTTTGTAAAGGTTTCAACATAGGCTTCGCGTTCTATGCGTTTGGCGCTTAATGATTTTGCAATCTGTTTATAGGTGATGGGTTCTAAATAGCGAAAAGCTAAATCTTCCATTTCCCATTTTACTTGGCTTACGCCCAATCGATTGGCTAGCGGCGCAAAAATATCCATGGTTTCTTGCGCAACGGCACGACGTTCATGCATTTCTGCATCGCCCAACAAACGCAAATGCTGTAAGCGCCACGCAAGGTGCATTAATACAGCACGCACATCATCAACCATGGCTAACAACATACGTCTTAAACGCTCAGCTTGTTCTGGTACGGGTGTTTCGTTTTCAGTTGGCGCTTTAAAATTGTGTAACCAACGCATATTTTTAACCAGTAAAGCAATGGTGCTACTGAATTTTTCGGCAATGGTTTCTATTGAGTAGGTGTCACTTAGGCGAATATCGCTAAGTATGGTGGCGATGAGCGTTACTTGGTCAACTTGCAAATTGCGTAAAATATCTGCGACATCAAGGCTGAGTGGTACGTGAGAATCACGATCAACCGCCGCAACATCAAGCATCAAATCAATCGCTTCAATGAGTTGTTTTTTATCAGCATCGCTATCATTGATCCACAGACGTTCAATCCATTCGGCACGACCACGATCATTTGTATCACTGAGTTGACTGTGTTGCATTTTTAGCCCCAAATATGAAAAAGAAGAGCATAAATAGGCTGTTTTATAGACCACCCCCCCTCTTTTTCGATGTTTTGTGTTTTTATTATGTGTATATTCATAATAACTATCTCATAGTTTACTAATTTTGTCTTCAAGTTGATCAAGGTGTTGGATGACCGCAGTGGGGGTTTGTCCGCCAGGCCATGGTTTTAAGCTAGGGTTAAACCAGATGGTATGGATGCCAGCACCATGAGCACCTAAAATATCTCTTTTTGGGTCATCTCCAACATAAACGGTCTCATTTTTATTGGTTTGTGCTAATTTAAGTGCCTGCTCAAAAATATTAGGATGGGGTTTGGCAACTCCCGCAACTTCAGATGACAAAACAAAGTCAAATAAGTGCCCAACACCAATATGGTGAACATCAGCATTGCCGTTGCTGATTACACCTAATGAATAACGAGTCGATAAATCTTCTAGATGCACTAATGTATCATCAAAAAACGTGACTTCATTTCTTGCCAGCCAAAAAACTTCAAATCCATTTTCTACAAAACTTCTAGCTTGTGCATTTTGTGATAGATCATAGCCAACTTCGTTAGCTAGTTCCCGCATCCATTGTTTTCGTAATGTGGTTAAATCATGACGATTGTCAGGATGTGAGCGCATAAACGCCATACGATGCGTTATCAAATCAGCCTCGCTATATTTTTGGCTAATCTTTGGGTAGTATGATTGCAACCACTCATAAAAACGATGTTCGGCGCGCTCGATAACAGGATGGCACTCCCAAAGTGTGTCGTCTAAATCAAAAGCAATGCATCGTATTGTCATGGACGTATTATGCTACCAAAACGCTTTTTATTGTTGCTCATTTTTTTGATATTTCCTGTTTTTTCTGTGCAGGCAAAAACCTTAGTTTTAGTGCATGGTTATATGAGTAATGGTACGAGTTGGCGACAATCAGGTTTTACTCAGCCTTTATTAAATGCGGGCTGGCAAGATGGTGGTGGTTATGGGTATTCATCACAATCAATGTTTTTGCCGCGGGGTTTGTATTTTAAGGGTGATATTTTTTATACCGTAGAGCTTCCTTCGCAAGCCACTCTGCAAATACAAGAGAGTCTATTGGTGCGATACCTCGCACATCTTTACGCGCAACGACAAGAACCAATAACACTGGTTGGTCACTCTGCAGGTGGTGTTGTTGCTAGGCTGTACGCCATAGACCCTGCTCACCAAGCAATTAATGGACTAATTACAATCGCATCACCTCATTTGGGTACCCCTGCCGCAAATATTGCCTACCTTGCCGGTAATTCACCGCTTGGTATGATGGCGAGTATGGTTGGTGGAGAGGAGTTGCGTAACTCACGTGGTTTGTTTTCTGATCTTAAAGAAGAGAAGCCCTATAATTTTTTATTTGTAATGAACCGCCAACCTCATCCTAATATTTATTACGCGTCGATTATTCGAATCAACAAGATACTCGCAAGCCCAGGAAATTTTGATTTTATCGTTCCCCCGAGTAGCCAAAATATGAATAACGTGTGGGCATTAAGAAATCGGTCTGGTATTGCCAAAACTACAGATAGTCATGCACTTAGTAGTAAAGATGGTTTTATTACGGCAGACATATTGAAGTTCATTAAATAAACTTTCATTTTTGTTTTTATATTTATCAGTGCAACAACGAATACATTTATAGTACAATTCAGCCTCCTCACATACCACCCGAGGAATGATTGCTATAAAACTCCTATGAGTTTTTCAGTGCTTATTGGAGGATAACGCTGTCTAGTTAATGTTTAATCATTTTAATCATTACGGAAGTGATCAAATTTAACCCCGAGCATCGCTCGGGGTTTTTATTTTCATCTTTTTGTTTAGGCTTTGTTCAGAGCTTCATTCAGAACTTCATTCAGAACTTCGTTCAGAACCTCGTTCATCTTAAATTCAACTTCTTATGATACAATCGGCGCATTAGGCTCATGCCGTAGGGATTAATTAGAATACTTTAACTATAATAAAAAGATCAATTTATGTCTTCTTCATTAAAAATATTTGGGCGTGATGTACTCGTCTACACAATACCAGCTTCTCTTGCACTACACGCTGGTCTTTTTGCAATGGGTTTTAATTTACCCGATGTGAAACCAGCACCAAAATCACCTGTTTTTGATATAACCATGGTTAATTTTCAGGATAGTAAAGCGCCTGATAAGGCTGATTTTATTGCTAACGCAAATCAACAAGGCAGTGGTAGTAAAGAAAAAAAGAGTCGTATCACTAGTCGATTTGCTGCTGATGAAGAAAACCTTGAAAATGGTGATGAGCTTTTTACCGCAGAAAAAACAGTGATGGATGTAAAGCCAAAGCTGACTCCTGAAATTTTAACAACCAAGGGTAAAACGAATAAACGTGTTGATAAAAAACCAGAAGAACAAGAACAAGAAAAGCCAGTTGTAAGCCAAGTAGAGAATTTAGAACAAACAGAAGCCATTGCAAAATTGATGGCAGAAATGAGTCAACAAGAAGAACGCTATGCTAAGCGACCACGTATACACTTTATTGACTCATTAAGTGCAAGGGGTAGTATCGAGGCAGAGTACATACACCATTGGTCAAAAAAGCTAGAACGTATCGGTAATATTAACTTTCCTGCAAAAGCACTCGAATTGAGTTTAAGTGGTACACTCATCTTAAATGCCACACTAGATCGTGCTGGGCGAGTGGTTGAAATACAAATCACAACCTCATCAGGCTCTAAAATTCTGGATGACGGAGCGATTAAAATCGTAAAACTAGCCGCACCTTATGATCCGTTACCTGCAAAAATACGTGCAAAATATGATCGTCTTAATATCACTCGAACTATCGTATTTCATAAAGCAGCGGGAGATAGTAAGGCAAGATTCTACTCAAAATAAGCAATAATTCTTATACGGAATAGTTAGGTGATATTATGGAAGAGCAACCTATTCAACAAACTAGCTTTTTAAAAGACCAGCTACTCATAGCAATGCCTAATTTAGATGATCCTTATTTTGAGCAATCTGTTACGTTAATTTGCCAACATAATGAAGATGGCTGTTTTGGTCTAACCATCAATCACCCAATGCAAGTCACTATCGAAGAGCTTTTTGAACAGCTGGATATCCCTACTAAAAACAACAATAGCGCTATAAAAGGCATGACCGCATTACAAGGTGGTCCAGTTCAAGTTGAGCAAGGTTTTGTTGTTCATGACAGCAATAAAAAATGGGAGAATACTCTAGAAATTTCTGATGAATTAGCCGTTACAGCATCTCGCGATATTTTATTTGATATAGCGCAGGGTGATGGTCCTGAAAATTTCTTATTAATATTAGGCTGTGCGAGTTGGACAGCAGGGCAAATGGAAACAGAGATGATGAATAATTCATGGTTAAATTGCCCTATCGATAAGAAAATAATTTTTAACACGCCTTTTGACAAGCGCTGGCATGGTGCGGTAGATACATTGGGTATAGATGTCAATGCGATTAGTGGTGAGGTAGGGCACGCTTGAGTACAGCAGTAATAGCATTTGATTTTGGTTTAAAGCGTACAGGTGTAGCCGTCGGCAATACCTTAACGGGTAGCGCAACACCAGAATGTACCTTGATAAGTAAAGATGAAAAACCAGATTGGCAGGGTATATCAAAACTTATTGATGAATGGAAGCCTGCACAAATAGTTGTGGGGCTGCCAGTTGAACTTGATGGCACTGAAAACCCACTAAAGAAACGTATAGATCGTTTTTGCAATCAGTTAAATGGACGTTATAATTTACCTGTTGATCAAGAAAACGAACAATTTACGTCCATCGAAGCAGCACAGCGATTAAAACAATTGCGCCAAAGTGGGCGAAAGCAGAAAGTAAAGAAAGAAGAAGTGGATAAGATAGCGGCATCCATTATTTTAGAAAACTGGATGCAAAATAACGGATATAGATGATATAAAATAAAGTCCCCTCTCCCTAGTAGGGGGAGAGTTAGTGAGGGGGTAGAAAGTTCGAAGATATATTATACTCGAAAACTCTACCCTCTCCCTAGCTCTCTCCTTGCTAGGGAGAGGGGGTAAATGATTAAGGTTTAGGGCTAAACCAATGAACGCAATTATTGAAGAAAAAGATAAAGAATACGATGTAGAAATATTATTGTCAGAAAT
>JALSLX010000048.1 GCA_026988095.1 Thiotrichaceae bacterium | reverse complement strand
CCGTTATTGAATCCGTCGAACCAGTTTGCAGAAGCAGTTCCAGTTAGAGCGATAAGAGCAGTCAAAGTGATAGCTTGTAATTTCATGATAAGTTCCTTTTTGATGTGTGTGTTAATAAATAAAAGCGTAAATTTTGTTCCGAGCATGTTTAAGCAAGTTCGAATATTAGTATATTCTAATATGCTACTTTGTTATTTATCAAGTATTATTTCAAAAATAAATGAACTTTATTAGAAAGGACTGATGTAAGGTGCTTTAAAAGGGGGTTTATGGTGATAAGAATGAATTTACAACATCAAAAAAATCATCTGCTTGCTGAATATGGGGGAGATGAGCACTATCTTTTATCGTGATAACCGTAGAACTAGGGAATAATGATTGTATCAGAGTGTTGTCAGAATCTTGAATATAAGGCGAGTCTCCACCTTTGATAAAGAGCACCTTTTTCGGATATTGAGACAATGCAGTGGTAAAACCAGCGATTTTCAAATAGCCTTTACTTATTTCTTTGAGGTTAGGTTTCCATGAATAGCGAGGTGCTTTATTTTCTTGATCAGGATTGTGATTAGAGTTTCTCTTGATGTTTTTGAGCATAAAGCTTCGTTCTGCTCGATCTTCAATCGCACCTTTAAGGTGTTCATCAATCTCATTACGTGATGTTATCGAATCAATAGGAACTGTCATCACAGCATGAAATAGTTTTTGATGCCAAAGCGGATAGGGCTTAGGCGCAATATCAACCACAATTAAGCTTTCAACCATTTCAGGGTGAGCGAGTGCTAATTGCATGGCTACCTTCCCGCCCATCGAATGGCCGAGCAAATGAAAGCTCGTGATGTTTTCTTCTTTGGCTACTATGATTACATCCTCGTACATTTCACGATAACTCATACCTTTTATGTGAGGTGAGTTGCCATGATTGCGTAAATCAAGAGTGATAACAGGGCGAGTAGCAGACAGTCGTTTGGCTTGGCTGCGCCAGTTATCCATAGAGCCTAATAAGCCGTGTAAAACAAAAAGTGGTGTTGAGTTTTTATTTTTATCATCTTCGGGGTTAAAGATTGTGTAATTGAGAAGCTCCATAATTGAATATTTTTAAAACTCTAAACCTGTTGTTTTGGTTTTATCTAAAATAGAAGTACGTTCATCATCACTCAAATTAGAGATGTCGTAATAAATTTGGTGAGAAACATCTTTGATGCCACAAAAAGAAAGTGTGCCATCAGTAACAGGGCGATGGATCAATTGTAGAGCATCGTTATCTTTAAAGTATTCTTCAGAGCCGCCAGCTGTAATAATCACCAATGCTTTTTTATGTTTGAGCAAGCCTTTAACCCCTTCACTTGAATATTCAAAAGCAAGCCCATTTGTTAAAACAATATCAAACCAACCTTTGAGCATTGCAGGCCGATCAAACCACCAAAGCGGATAAATGAATACTAGTCCTTCTGCCCATAAGAGTTGCTCCTGTTCTTTGGCAATGTCTTTTGGGATTTTGCCCGTATGTAAAACGGCTAAGTCATCCGCTGAAAGTATAGGGTTAAAGTTTTCTTGGTAGAGGTCTTTCACTCTTACCTCATGGCCAGCCTCTTCTAAACCTGCTTGAATATTTTCGAGTAAGGCATGATTGAAGCTATTGACATTTGGGTGGGTAAAAACAATAAGAACTTTCATGGTAAGAGCTTCAATTAAATTGACTGAATAGGGCGCGCATTCTAAAGCAGAGCATGCACTTAAGGCAAATTAAGCCGATAAATTAATAAGCACGAAACTTGCCCTAAACGCCTATGGTTGGTACATTACGCTGTTTATATTAGCGATGATATTAGTCCTGTTGGATTAAGGGGTATTAAGCTGTTGTTTACTTAAGGTTTTTTAGAAAAATCTGCTATTGTCCTTTATTATCAAAAAAGACAAAAAAATCAGGGGTCATTCAGAATTATAATATTGGGTTCTGACAACTTTAAATACATTATTTTCAGTTGCATTGTTTGTGCAGCAGAATAATTGGAAATTTCTTTCTATGTTTAAATCATTTTTCAACCTATTTTCAAGTGATATTTCTATCGACTTGGGAACAGCGAATACATTAATTTATATGCGCGGTAAAGGCATTGTTTTGGATGAACCCTCGGTTGTCTCAATACGTCAAGAGCAAGGCCCTGGTGGTCCAAAAAAAATAGAAGCGGTAGGTATTGATGCGAAAAAAATGCTGGGTCGCACACCTGAAAATATAACAGCTATTCGCCCGATGAAAGACGGAGTAATCGCTGACTTCACTTATACAGAAATCATGTTGCAACACTTTATCAACAAGGTTTCAGCAAAGCGTATTTTTGGTGGGCCAAGAGTGGTGATTTGTGTGCCATGTGGTGCAACTCAGGTTGAACGTCGCGCAATTAAAGACTCTGCAATGGGTGCTGGCGCACGCAAAGTGTATTTGGTAGAAGAGCCAATGGCAGCAGCAATCGGTGCGGGAATTCCTATTGATGAAGCAATCGGTTCAATGGTATTAGATATAGGTGGCGGAACATCAGAAGTTGCCATCATGTCATTACGTGGAATCGTTTATTCAGCATCGGTACGAATCGGTGGAGATCGTTTAGATGACGCAATTATTAGTTACGTACGTCGTAATTACGGTATGTTAATTGGTGAAGCTACAGCTGAAAATATCAAATGTACAATCGGTTCAGCCTACCCTGGTAAAGAATTACAAGAAATGGAAGTTAAAGGGCGTAACTTAGCAGAAGGTGTGCCACGCAGCTTTACATTGACCAGCAATGAGATTCTAGAAGCCTTACAAGAGCCACTATTTGGTATTGTGAGTGCGGTTAAAACAGCGCTAGAGCAAACACCACCTGAATTAGGGGCTGATGTTGCAGATAGAGGGATCGTACTAACAGGTGGTGGTGCATTACTGCGTGATCTTGATCGTTTATTGATGGAAGAAACAGGGATTCCCGTTGTAGTGGCCGATGACCCGCTAACTTGTGTGGCTAGAGGTGGTGGACGTATACTAGAAATGCTAGATGACGATGGTTTTGGCTTCTGGGCATCAGAATAAACACTCGTAACCCTACTTTTCACGTACAAATCATCGAAAAAGAGGGGGGGGGTCTATAGAAAAGGCACGCCAAATGCTTTTATTGCGTCAAAAAGGGCGTCAGGGAGTCTATTATTTACAACCTAGATAGAGACGACAGTAAACAACAAGGTTATTTAATCAAGTTTACTATTTTAGCCCTGCTTTCTGGTGCATTGATGGTATTGGATTATCGAGGCGATACAATAAACCCCTTGCGTACGGTGCTGCGCGTTGTAGTATATCCTTTAGAATACGTGGTTGATCTTCCTTATCGTATTACAAACTCTACCAAAGAGTTTTTTACTAAACACCAAATATTATCGAGTGATAACAGAGAATTGCGAACCTTGGTTGGCGTATACGCGGCACGTGACCAAAAATATTATTCTATCGCTCGCGAAAACGAGCGTTTAAGGCATCAGTTAGATGCAGTGCCAGCAGTGCGTGAAAAGTTCACTCTTGCAGAAATTCTATCCGTATCTTCAAATCCTTTCAGTCGAACAGTGGTTATAAATAAAGGTACGAATGAAGGTATTTTTGTAGGGCAGGTAGCACTTGCGGGTAATAATATTTACGGACAAGTTGAAAGCGTCACGCCAAATTCGGCAATGATTATTCAGTTAACCGATGTTCGACATGATATTCATGTGCGAAACTCTCGTACTGGTTTAGGGGCATT
>JALSLX010000047.1 GCA_026988095.1 Thiotrichaceae bacterium | reverse complement strand
CTAATAAAAAGTCTTCTAAGCTAGCCAGAAAGCGCTTCGCCAAGCTTCAAACCTTGGTCGGCTATCAAGTCACCACTCAAGGCTGGCGCACCATCAGCAAAAACCAAAATGACAGTCGATCCCATATTGAACCGTCCCATTTCCTCTCCTTTATTAAGGTTGATATCTTGATCGCTATAGTCTTTATCAGTAATAATCTTTCCTTTAGGTGGTGTGATTAATCCATCCCATACAGTCTCAATTGCCGCCACATTAATAGCACCAACCAATACCATCGCCATTGGTCCATATTCTGTTTCAAAAAGTGCAACAATTCGTTCATTACGAGCAAATATCCCTTTGATAGTATTCACGGTATGTTTAGCAACACTGAATAATCTTCCTGGTATATGAGTTTGCTCTAAGAGCTTGCCAGAGCAGGGCATATGTATTCTGTGATAATCTTTTGGCGATAAATAAATGGTAATAAACTGTCCATTTGCGAATTGTTTTGTTCGTGATGCATTTCCGCCTAGTAGTTGATTCAAACTATAGTTTACGCCTTTTGCTTGTACAATCTTGCCATCTATGACTCTGCCAAGCTGGCTAATTGTTCCATCTACAGGGCTGGTTATTTTTGAATCGGCTATAGGTCTTGCTCTAGCTTTTAATTCACGAGTAAAAAACTCATTAAATGTTTTATAGCTTGTTGGGTCAGGATTTATTGCTTGTTCTAAATCTACGCCAAAAGCTTTACTGAAAATAGTGATAGCTTTAGGTACAAGCGGGGATTCAATTCTTGTTAGTTTAAATACCACGCGCGAAACGGCATGATGAGGCAAAAAATAAAGTGAACCTGATTTTAAATAATCTGTGAGTGATGCTGACATGGTTTTGTTGTCTCTAATGCTGTAAATAGGCGATAATAAGGGATTACCTCAAAAGCACCAAGAGAATCCATGTTAGCAGAATTAGAAAGTACCAATTTATCCGAATTATCATCAATAACTGATTATATCCGCTGGGGTGCTAGTCGTTTCGTTGACGCTGAGTTGAGTTATTCACATGGACTGTCATCTCCTTTGGATGAAGCTACATATATAGTTTTAAGATCTTTAAATTTACCAGTTGATACCCCCAATGTTTATTGGGCATCTGTTCTAACGAGTATTGAAAAAGATACGGTTCTAAAAACATTAAAGAAGCGTATTCTCGATAAAGTACCTGCTGCCTATATCTTTAAAGAAGGTTGGTTCGCAGGTTTACAATTTTACATTGATGAGCGTGTTTTAGTACCACGTTCGCCTATAGCGGAGTTGGTCGAAAATCAGTTCTCACCTTGGGTTGATGCTGATGACATCTACAATGTTTTAGATCTTTGTACAGGCAGTGGTTGTATTGGTATTGCGTGTGCCTATGCTTTTCCTCAGGCAGATATTGATCTTTCTGATGTATCCCCAGAGGCGCTTGAAGTTGCAAATATAAATATTGATAAGCATGATGCCCATCAACGGGTGACAGCCATTGAATCAAATATATTCAATAAGTTACAAGGTAAAGTATATGATATTATCGTTAGTAATCCACCTTATGTGGATGCTGAGGATATGATTGATTTGCCACAAGAATTTCATTCTGAACCAGAATTGGGGTTGAGTTCAGGCGCAGATGGCTTGGATCTTACGCGCGTGATTTTGCAACAAGCTCATCAGTATTTAACAGATAACGGCATTCTAGTAGTCGAGGTAGGGAATAGCCAATACGCATTAATGGAACTTTTTCCTGAGATGCCTTTCCAATGGGTAGATTTTGAACGTGGCGGTGATGGCGTTTTTGTCCTCACAAAGCAACAGCTTGAAAGCTTGTAAGCAACGCATATATATCGTATATAGGGTATAATTTTTCATTAAGCCAAAATATAGCTTTATAGTAGTATACTTTGACATGTAAACGGGTTTATATACATTTTCTAGCAAAGGGGATTACGTGTTAAAACAAAGAACACTTGATAGCATCGTAAGCACTATGGGCATAGGCGTACATTCTGGTAAACGGGTGAACCTAACTTTGCGCCCAGCACCTGTTGATACTGGCATTGTGTTTACACGTGTTGATTTAGATCCTGTCATTGAAATCAAAGCAACACCAGCATCTGTTGGTGAAACTATACTGAGTACCTCGTTAGTAAAAGAAAATTCACAAGGGACGAAAATAAAAGTTTCTACTATTGAGCATCTCATGTCAGCTTTTGCAGGCTTAGGCATCGATAATGCTTATGTTGATTTAGATGCTAGTGAAGTTCCAATCATGGATGGAAGCGCTGCTCCATTTATATTTTTGATTCAGTCAGCGGGTATCGAGACACAAGTCTCCCCTAAAAAACTCATTAAAATAAAAAAGGCTGTTCGTTTTGAAAATGATTATGGCTGGGCTGAACTTACACCTCATGATGGTTTTAAGGTTTCATTTGAGATTGATTTTGATCATCCTGCTGTAAAAGATACTCAGCAGGTACTTGAACATGATTTGTCGGTTGACTCATACAACAGCGTAATCAGCCGAGCTAGAACGTTTGGTTTTATGCGTGATGCTGAAATGCTACGATCTAAAAATCTAGGTTTGGGTGGTAGTTTTAGCAATGCTGTTGTTTTGGATGAATATCGTGTGTTAAATAAAGATGGTCTTCGTTATAGTGATGAATTTGTGAAACATAAAATGTTAGATGCCATTGGTGATTTATATGTTTTAGGGTATGGATTAATAGGTGCATATCATGGCCACAAATCAGGACATGCAATTAATAATTTGCTAACTTTAGAACTTTTAAAGCACAAAGATGCATGGGAAATCGTTGCAATAGGTGAGGATGAAAAAGCACCACAATTATATTTTGGCGACAGTTATGAATTTGCTTAAAAAGTTTCTTATATTGTCACCTCCTGCTTTTTTGCTGTTTTGTAATTATATAAACTTAGTTTAGGATATCTTGTTCAAGATTCTTTATCGGCTAGTTTTAATAAAGACTGTTTTAAACCTTCATCATCAATCTCATCAGCAATACCTGCTAAAAATTCTCCAGCTTTATCACTAATCACAAAATTACTCTCTTCAATTTTCTCTCTAAGACCTTTAGGGGGCACAATTTTGACTTTAATAGTGTTTAGTTGCATCAAGAATTTTTGATTAAGATGCAGGCAAATTTGTTGTTGTTGGTATCTTAATTGTGTCGCCAAATAAGGGTTATCAGTAAGCAAAGTTAATTGATGTTGCTTAACTACAACCCATACATTGTGTTTCTTTTTGTTTAAATGTAAAAATTCGTAAACTGCATTTGACAGTTTATCATAATTTTTAATGCTTTCGACCAGTTGATTATTAACTAGGTCATTTATATTCTTCATTGTGGCTATCTTTATGTGTTTAATTTAGAAGCTTATTAAGGATAGCATGAAAGTCGTTTTTATCAGTGATAATGGATGTCATCATAAAAAAATAACAATTAATATTTGGCTACTAATATTTTTACCTGTTTTCTTGTCGGTGGCAGGTTTCTTGGTCGCTAGTTACTACTCAAATTCAACACTACTTCAAGTTTTATCATCAGATCACGATATTAAAGCGGGTGAAGCGTTTTCACAGGTATTAAATAAACTAAGTATGCTTGATGCTGAAGTGCAAAGATTAAATGCTTTGGCGTCACACATATAGCCTCAAGAAGTAAACTGGATATTAATAACTTCGATTTATCAAATAAGCCCGCGCAAGGTGGAGAACAGAAAATTTCTATTATGGTACTTTAATTG
>JALSLX010000046.1 GCA_026988095.1 Thiotrichaceae bacterium | reverse complement strand
TAACTATATTCACGAATGCAAAGACCATATTAAGTTCCCTGAGGATCAGCCTCACATATTTTAAACATCATTTTGGTTACATCGGCGTTCATGGCTAAATTAGGATTGGGTTTCTGAGGAGACTCTAAATATATAAGCAAAAAAAAGCCCCGTACTCACAAAGTACAGGGCTTTTTAGAAGCTAAGAAGAAATCTACTTTTTCTTCTTGGCTTCTTCTCTTTCTTTAACTTCTTTAATAACTTCTTCAGCTACATTCTTAGGACATGGTAGGTAGTGAGAGAATTCCATAGAGAATTGACCGCGACCTGAAGTCATTGTACGTAGATCACCAATGTAACCAAACATCTCAGATAGTGGAGCATCAACTTTAATCCGAACACCTGTTGGTCCGGCTTCTTGTGACTTGATCATTCCGCGACGACGGTTCATATCACCAATTACATCACCAACGTGATCTTCTGGAGTGAACACATCAACCTTCATGATAGGTTCGATTAGCTGTGCACCTGCCTTCGGCATAGTCTGGCGGAAAGCGCCACGTGCTGCTAATTCAAATGCCATTGCTGATGAATCAACTGCGTGATAAGCACCATCTAATAAAGTGATCTTAACGTCAAGAACAGGGAAACCCGCAAGAACACCTGTATCCATCATGCCTTTAAATGCTTTTTCAACAGCAGGCCAGTATTCACGTGGTACATTACCACCAGTTACTTTTGATTCAAACTCAAAACCAGCGCCAACTTCTGCAGGCTCCATGATGTAGTCAATCTTACCAAACTGACCAGAACCACCAGATTGCTTCTTGTGTGTGTAGCTATCTTCAACCTTTGATGTAATTGTTTCGCGGTATGCAACTTGCGGTTTACCAACTTCAACGTCTACACCGTGTGTACGTTTTAGAATATCAATTTTGATGTCGAGATGTAACTCGCCCATTCCACGTAGGATGGTCTCGCCACTGTCTTCGTCTGTTTCAACACGGAAAGAAGGATCTTCTGCAACCATTTTACCGATAGCAACACCCATCTTCTCAGAACCACCTTTATCTTTAGGGGATACAGCGATTGATATAACAGGCTCTGGGAATACCATAGGTTCAAGAATTGCAGGACTCTTTGGGTCACATAAAGTATGACCAGTTTGTACATTTTTCATGCCTAGTACAGCAACGATATCACCAGCCTGGGCAGAATCTAACTCAATTCGATCATCAGCTGACATTTCAACAATACGACCAATTCTTTCTGTTTTTCCTGTTACTGAGTTGAGTACAGTCATACCTTTTTCAAGTTTACCTGAGTAAACACGAATAAAGGTTAATGCACCATAGCGGTCATCCATGATTTTAAATGCAAGTGCACGTAAAGGTTTGTTCACATCTACGATTGCATATTCACCTGTTGGCTCACCCTCTTCATCTGTCTCAGGTTGTGGATCAACTTCTGTAGGACTTGGAAGATAATCAACAACAGCATCAAGAATAAGCTGGATACCTTTGTTTTTAAAAGCAGAGCCGGTATATGTAGGGAAGAATGTTAAATCTCTAGTACCTTTACGAATACACGCTTTGATGACACCCATAGAAGGTTCTTCGCCTTCTAGGTACATTTCCATCGCGTCATCATCAAGCTCTACAGCTGTTTCGATTAGCTTTTCACGCCATTCTTCAACTTGATCAACCATATCGGCTGGCACGTCTTGAATTTCATAATTCATTGGGTCATCAGAACCATCCCAAACCCATGCTTTACGAGTTAGTAGGTCTACAACACCTGTGAACTTATCTTCTGTTCCAATAGGTAGCACCATAACAAGTGGGTTAGCTCCCAGAACATCTTCAACCTGCTTTACAACACGGTAAAAATCAGCACCAATACGGTCTAATTTATTTACAAAGATAATACGAGCAACCTCAGATTCGTTCGCATAACGCCAGTTAGTTTCTGATTGAGGCTCAACACCACCTGAAGCACAAAATACACCAACACCACCATCAAGCACTTTAAGTGAACGATAAACCTCAACCGTAAAGTCAACGTGACCCGGTGTATCGATGATGTTCATACGATGATCTTTCCAGAAGGTACTTACAGCAGCTGACTGGATAGTGATACCACGTTCTGCTTCCTGTTCCATAAAGTCAGTTGTTGCTTCACCATCGTGAACTTCACCAATTTTGTGGATCTTACCTGTAAGGCTTAGAATGCGCTCTGTCGTGGTTGTTTTACCCGCATCAACATGTGCGAAGATGCCGATATTACGGTATTTGCTTAAATCTGTCATGACTGTGTACTCTGTGTTTATGCTTGTTACTGTTGAGTTAAAAAGTAAACCGCCTAGTTAAAATAAGCTAGGCGAAAAAACGCGGTATTATATAGTAATTAGCTTGTAAAGGTACAACTATTCTAGTTAAAACAAAGATACTTTTAAATAGCTTGTTCCGTGCAAAGAAGTCTCGGTCTATAATCCCTCGTTCAATCCTTAAATCTAAACTGGAAACCTTATGAAATACACGTTAAATTCTAATAATAATCCCAGCACTGATAATCAAGACTGCATTATAATCCCTGTTTTTTGTGATGATAAAAAAGCCGTATTAGATACTGCAGGCTTGCAGTTAGATAAAGTAAGTGGTGGTGAAATCACATCAATACTTAATAAAGGGGATTTTAAAGCAAGTGTTGCAGATACGATGATGCTATACGGCCTCAAGGGTGTGACTGCTTCTCGCATACTTTTAGTCGGTTGTGGTGATGCATCAGAATATGACGCTAAAACAGTTAACGAGGTGTCTCAAGCAGCAAGCAAAGCACTCCAGAATACATCAATAATAAATGCTAGTTGTTATCTGACTGATTCGGTTAACACGGATCAATCTGATACAGCTATTACACAAACTGTTATTGCATTTGCAGATAGTCTTTATCAGTTACAAGACTACAAAAGTAAAAAGAAGGATACACCGAGCCTAAAAGAAATTTTCATATCATCATCTACAGGTTTTAACGATAACGCTCAAACAGCGTTGAGCAATGGCATCTCTATTTCTCATGGAATGCATCTTACTAGGGATTTAGCGAATCACCCTGGCAATGTGTGTACCCCGACATACATTGCTGAAACAGCAACTCAATTAGCCAGTGAATATAAATCAATTGAAATTGATGTGCTTGAAGAAACTGATATGGAAAAGCTCGGCATGGGCTCTTTCCTTTCTGTTAGCAAAGGCAGTGATGAGCCCGGTAAAATGGTAATTCTCCAATATTTTGGTGCTGAAGACAAGAAGCAACAGCCTATTGCATTAGTCGGCAAAGGAGTAACCTTTGATACAGGTGGAATTTCATTAAAACCTGGTGCAAGCATGGATGAAATGAAGTTTGATATGGGAGGAGCTGCAGGTATGCTCGGAACACTAAAAGCTTGTGCTGAAATGCGGCTGAATATTAATGTGGTTGTAGTTTTAGCCGCGGCAGAAAATATGCCAAGTGCTCGTGCATCCAAGCCTGGTGATATTGTTACATCAATGAAAGGAATCACCATAGAAGTTTTAAACACAGACGCTGAAGGTCGTTTGGTTTTATGTGATGCGCTTACCTATGTTGGCAAATACAATCCATCGATTGTGATAGATGCTGCAACACTCACAGGTGCTTGTATCATTGCACTTGGTCATCATATCAGTGCAGTGCTGTCAAATGACGATGAGTTAGCTAATGACTTAATGGATGCAGGCAATACAATTAACGATCGCGCATGGCGTCTACCAATGGGCGATGAATACAAAAAACAGCTTAAAAGCTCTTTTGCTGACTTGGGTAATATTGGCGGTCGTGCGGCAGGTACAATCACCGCAGCATGTTTTTTAGGTGAATTTACTAAAGACTATAAATGGGCGCATCTTGATATAGCAGGAACAGCATGGACTGGAAAAGATGCTACCGGTAGACCAGTACCATTATTATCCCAATTCTTGATTAATCAAGCGAATAAATAACTGTAAGCTCAATGACAGATATTAATTTTTATGTCAGCAAAAACGAGGGTTGGGATAACCGTTTAGCCATTGTTTTTAAATTAATTACAATGGCGTTAAAAAGAAACATGGCTATTCATATTCATACAAACAATGAAAATGAAAGTAAACTGCTTGATGAATACTTATGGAAATACCAAAGAACATCCTTTCTTCCTCATGCCCTTATATCGGACCCTGCTACTAACTCTAAATTAGAAATTAGTATTGGACATGATTATGAACCAATGAATCATTGTGATTATTTGATTAATCTTTCGATAGAACGCCCAGACTTTTTTTCAAGATACTTAAAATTTTCTGAAATATTAGATACTAGTGATGAAATACTAACCGCTGGTCGCAAACGATATGCCTTCTATCGAGACCGAGGATATACTCTTGAATATCATAAACTATGAATGATATCTCATATAACCATGTCAAAAAATTCCAATATCCCTGTCGCATCAGATTTAGTAGCTTTGGGCAATCCCCAATTAAAAGCACTTGCACAAAAAAATAATTCAATTCCTTCTCATATTGAGGAATTGAATATTCGTATAGATGAACTGGAGAGTGCAATAGGTCAAAATAATTCAGATCCTATAGGACGTGCATTTGCGATTAGAGCTGAAGCAACTCTTGATGATAATTCTGATGAAAATGGTGGATACTTATCCATAAAAGAAAAACTATTATAGATACAAACATTACTGTTTTTTCAGGTGTAATTATTCTATCTACCTATAGACTAGATAGATATCTTTGAGTTTGTTACTATACGCTTATGACCCCCACAGCAATACATGAGGCAATTCGTCTTTATAAATACCCAAAAGAAATGGCCTGGATTTGCCAATCCAGTTCTGTTTTACCTGATGGTATTACCGAATTATTACAACTTAGCTCCTCTCAAAAAAAAATATCAAATTTTGCTGAAAAAAATCATACAAACGCCACAATTTCACAAGAAATGTTGTTCAATTTTATTGAAAATGTATTACTTAATGAAAATAACTCAAATGAGAAATTGTTAGGCCTTGATAGTAGGTTCGATCCTGACTTACTAAAATTACATTATCAGTTATTGATTGGAATTTTTCACCCTGATCGAAATCATTCTCCTGATGCTGCTGCATATACAACAAAAATCACAAAGGCTTATACAAGAATCAAAAATCAAAAAAACACATCAAATGAATTTAAAAATATTCGTATATCACGCGTTCCTCCAAAAAGTTTTTATCTTGCAACATCTAAAGCAGAGCAAGAAATTTCTAATATAAAAGGTGCTTCTATTGCAGTTTTAACAGTCACTTTATTAACAGCAGTATGGATTGGAGGGTATTTTTACAAATCTAATAGCCCTGAGCTATTTTCTCAAAATACATTAGCCCCTAGCAAAACAATACAAAAAGAATCCTTTCAAGAAGAACAGGAAACACACTTTTTGATGGCTAAGCATGAAAATATAGTAACTACATTTTCAAAGCTAGATCAATTTCAAGAACTTTTGAGAGATATTGAAGTGGCTTATGAAGAAGGTGATGCACCAAAAATTCAAACTATTCTCAATAGCCCTGAAATAAAACAACAATCAGATAAAGAAGTTCTCGAAAAACTTAAAAAATTATTTCAAATAACCAGTGATAGAAAAATGTTACTGTACAATTTTGAGTGGAGTAATGTATCAGGGCAGATTGAAGGGAAAGGTAAATTTCTTTCTCGATACCACCTTAATGGCAATAATCAATGGTTAACACGAGAGGGTGTTGCTTCAATTTTAGCAATAGAATCAGATAATATTTTAAATATTAAAAGTTTAAAATTAAATAATAAAAATATAGATCAATAGCACGCATCAAGTTTTATATATGAGTAATATTCTTTCTGTCGTTGATTGCCAAATATGCGCGATTGAACTACTTCTTTCTCGGTATGATTTAAAGTTAGAACTTATTTCTAAGCAAGAAGATATTCCTGGGAGTTACTGGGGAGAATCAGAGGCGGGTTTAATATCAAATACCATTTATGTTCGCAAAGATACACCCATACATTCCTTGTTGCATGAGACCTGTCATTATATTTGCATGGATAGTGTACGTCGCCAAGTGATCAATACTAATGCAGAAGGTGATTATGAAGAAGAAAATGGCGTATGTTATTTGCAAATTTTACTTGCGGATAGTATCCCAGAAATGGGTCAAAAACGTATGATGGAAGATATGGATAGTTGGGGTTATACATTTCGATTAGGCTCTGCAGAAGCGTGGTTTAAACAGGATGCAGAGGATGCATTTTCTTGGCTAAAAGAGAAAAATATTATAAGTGCTAATGGAAATATACTTTATCAATTACGTGAGTGATTTTTACTCAAATGAATCAAGTAAAACGACCGCATAAACAGCTATTCCTTCTGATTTTCCCACAAATCCCAAGTTTTCGGTTGTAGTGGCTTTTACACTTACGGCATCTATATTTACATTTAAATCTATAGATAGATTATTTCTCATATACTCAATATAGGATGCAAGTTTGGGGGATTGAGCAACTACAGTACAATCACAATTGTTAAGGTGATAGCCCTTTTTAGTAAGAATTTTATTTACATGTTGTAAAAGTATACGGCTATCTATATTTTTAAATTGCTTATCATTATCGGGAAAATGATGACCTATATCACCAAGTGCCATAGCACCTAGTAATGCATCGCATAATGCATGAATTAACACATCACCATCTGAGTGAGCTTCAAGTCCTTTGTTGTGAGGAATTTTCACTCCACCTAAAGTAATGAAATTACCTTTACAAAAAGCATGAACATCATAGCCATTGCCAATTCTAATCATGACTCTTTTATCTCGTTGAAAAAACCAGGAGATGTTAATAAAAGTGTCGCAATCTCTAAATCATCTTTTTGAGTTACTTTTATATTATTGCTAGATCCCTCTATCAATACTACCGGCTTCCCTACTGCTTCTAAAGCAGATGCTTCATCAGTGACTTGTATCCCTTTTTCAAGGCAATGCACTAAGGCTTCTTTTAATTCTCCAATACGAAATAATTGTGGTGTTAACGCATGCCATAAGTTATCTCGTGATTCAGTTTCAGAAATATTGTTACTGTGTGGAGCTGCTCGTTTCATGGTGTCTCGAACGGGGCTTGCTAGAATACCACCAGCAGATGGCTTATTACGAATAGATAATAGTGCATCAATATCTTTCTTTAAAAGACAAGGGCGAGCGGCATCATGAACCATAATCCAACTATTGTTATTAATTCGTTCAACCATCAAAAGGTAATCTATTCCTTGCATGACAGAATCACTTCGTTCTGTGCCACCTTCTACGGTATAGACAGGTTTTGACATTGACAGTAGATTATTTTGAATTGTTTTCCAGTAAAAATCATCAGAATTCAATACAACAATAATTCCAGCAATTTCTTCATGAGACTTAAAGCAATTTAAAGTATGTTCAAGAATTGTTTTATTATCTATTTTGAAATACTGCTTTGGAATAGATGACTGCATTCTCTTTCCAATACCCGCGGCAGGAATGATCACCCATACTTTTTGATCATTATTCATTTTTTTTTGTTTTCTCGATACTCTTCTTCACGGCATCATGATTGCTTTCATTGACAGTGCTTTTAATAGTGATGGATTTTTTGTCCTTATTTTCAGGTTGTAAGATAACTTTATAGAAAGTTTCACCTTTGCCTGTCATCCCTAGTTCACTGCGCGCACGTTCTTCAATAGCGGCGTTTCCAGAGCTCGCATCATCTAACTCGGCTTCTATTTTTTCTATCTGTTCATTGCGCCTAGTGTTTGCAAGCTCTTGTTTTAAACTGCGCTCCTGAATACGCCATCTCTCTGGATAGCTTCCTGAGCCTACCCATAACCCTGCTAGAAGCAGAATTAAGAGCAGTGACAAAATTAGGAGCAATAATTTCATCGCTTTAGTTCAGGTGATTAAAGGCAGACTTACCTGCGTATACACCATTGCTACCTAGCATTTCTTCTATGCGAATCAATTGATTATATTTAGCGATACGGTCTGAGCGTGATAAAGAGCCTGTCTTTATTTGACCTGCGTTCGTAGCAACAGCAAGGTCGGCAATAGTTGTATCTTCTGTTTCGCCAGAGCGATGTGAAACTACAGCAGTATAATTTGAGTCATGAGCCATTTTGATTGATTCTAATGTCTCAGTAAGTGTTCCTATTTGGTTAAACTTAATAAGAATTGAATTAGCAATATCCTTCTCTATTCCTTCTCGGAAAATATTTGGATTAGTAACATAAAGATCATCACCGACTAACTGAATTTTATCTCCTAATCGCTCTGTTAGAAGCTTCCAACCATCCCAGTCTGCTTCGTCTAAGCCATCCTCAATTGTGATGATTGGGTATTTATTAACCCAGTCTTCTAAGTAATCAATCATCCCTGCAGCATCAAAGCTTTTACCTTCTGATGCCAACACGTATTTACCATCTTTATAATATTCTGATGCTGCGCAATCTAAACCTAAGTAAATATCTTTACCTGGCGTGTATCCTGCATTTTCAATTGCTTCTAAAATCACTTCTATGGCTTCTTCATTGGATGATAAGTCTGGTGCAAAACCACCCTCATCACCAACAGCGGTATTCATGCCACGCTTGCTTAAAACTGTTTTTAGATTATGAAAAACTTCCGTACCATAACGCACTGCTTCGGCAAGACTTGGTGCACCAACAGGTACGATCATAAATTCTTGCATATCTACGCTATTATCTGCGTGTTCACCGCCGTTGATGATATTCATCATTGGTACAGGCAATCTGAAGTTTGCATTAGTCCCGAATTTATCACCAAGGTATTGGTATAAAGGTAAACCTTTATCGTTTGCCGCCGCATGAGCAGCAGCAAGAGATGCCGCTAATAATGCATTTGCGCCTAAACGACCTTTATTATCTGTGCCATCTAATTCAATCATTGCATTATCAATACCAGCTTGATCTTCAGTATCCATGCCTACAATAAGTTTAGCAATCTCAGTATTTACATTTTCAACTGCTTTAAGAACGCCCTTACCCATAAAGCGTGACTTATCTTCGTCACGTAGTTCGATTGCCTCACGCGCCCCCGTTGAAGCGCCAGATGGTACGATTGCACGCCCTGTTGTTCCGTTATCTAGAGTAATGACAGCTTCTACAGTAGGGTTACCACGAGAGTCTATTACTTCACGTGCTTGAATATTGCTAATTTTAGACATTTAAGTCTCCGATATAATTAAATTCGTATTTAGAGGAGTATTTTGATTACCACCCCCCCCCTGTTTTTCGATGATTTGTATTTTAAGGTCTCTTTTTTAGGAGATTTAAGCATCTATTTCTATAAAGATTCTTCCAAGAAAGGCCTCGCCTTAACAACTTGGTCAATCTCCATTAATGTTTCTAAAAGTTCCCGCATACGATCTGTTGGCCATGAATTAGGGCCGTCGCTGAGCGCTTCATCAGGTATGGGGTGAGACTCCATGAAAATCCCTGCTATTCCAGCTGCCATTGCAGCTCTTGCAAGAACAGGGATATGTTGGCGTTCTCCACCAGAACAGGTTCCCTGACCGCCCGGTTGCTGTACCGAGTGAGTAGCATCAAAAACAATCGGCACATTGGACTCTCTCATTGATGCTAAACCGCGCATATCCGAGACGAGGGTATTATAACCAAAACTTGCACCACGCTCACAAAGCATAATCTGTTTATTGCCTGTTGCTTTAGCTTTATCAATTACGTTCTTCATATCACCAGGAGCAAGAAACTGACCTTTTTTGATATTAACGGGTATTCCCTGCTTTGCAACATTTTGAATAAAGTTTGTTTGACGACATAAAAATGCAGGTGTTTGCATGACATCAACAACAGAGGCAACTTCATCGAGTGGCGTATATTCATGCACATCAGTAACAACGGGTAATCCCAGGTCATTTTTTACTTTTTCTAAAATGCGTAAGCCCTCTTCCATCCCAGGCCCACGAAAACTAGTATGAGAAGAGCGATTTGCTTTATCAAATGAGGCTTTGAATATATATGGAATACCAAGATCTTCTGTAATCTCTTTTAAGCTCTCCGCTATTTGCATCGTCAGCTTTTCTGATTCAACGACACATGGCCCTGATAATAAAAAAAAGGGTTTATCTTGCCCAGCTTCAAAATGACATAATTTCATTATTTTTCTCTATATAATTTGCAGTGATGACTTACAAAAACGTGCTAGGTAGATTTTTTGTTACTAGAACGATGGTAATCCAATGCTGCATTAATAAACCCTGTGAAAAAAGGATGACCCGTTCGTGGATGAGATGTAAATTCAGGGTGTGACTGACAACCCATAAACCAAGGGTGATTAGGTAGTTCTATAATTTCAACCAGAGTTTTATCATGTGAAACGCCTGAAATTACCATGCCATTATCTACGAGCGTCTCTCTGTAATTGTTATTGAATTCATAACGGTGACGATGACGCTCTACAATTTCGTCTGCATCGTACGTTTTGTGTGCCAGAGTACCTTTGGCTAAACGTGCTTTCTGACCACCTAAACGCATAGTGCCACCCATATCAGATTCCGCACTGCGCTTTTCAAGATCACCTTCTTCTGTCATCCATTCAGTGATTAAACCAATTACTGGGTGAGGTGTCTCAAGATTAAACTCCGTACTATTTGCATCATCAAGACCTGCACAATTTCGCGCATACTCAATAACCGCAAGTTGCATACCTAAACAAATACCCATATAAGGCACATTATTTTCACGCGCATATTGGATAGCTTGTATCTTACCTTCAACACCACGTTCACCAAAGCCTCCTGGGACAAGAATAGCATCAGCACTTTTTAATACTTCAATTCCATCCTGCTCAAGTTTTTCAGAATCAATGTATTCAATCCTGACTTTTGATTCAGTTTGAATGCCAGCATGGCTGAGTGCTTCGTTTAATGATTTGTAAGATTCTGTTAAATCAACATACTTACCGACCATGGCAATTTTAACTTCTGATTTTGGAAATGCCATACCATGAACAACTTTTTCCCAATCTGATAGATCAGCGGGTTTTAAGTTTTCAAGTTTTAATTTTTCTGCAACTATTTGATCGAGGTTCTGAGAATGTAGCCATAGTGGAATTTTGTAAATATTATCCATATCAATAGCGGGAATTACAGCCTCTTCTTTTACATTGGTAAATAATGCAATTTTCTTACGTTCTTTATCAGGTATTGGGCGTTCACTACGGCATAATAAAATATCAGGTTGAATACCAATAGAACGAAGCTCTTTAACTGAATGCTGGGTAGGTTTTGTTTTTAGCTCACCTGCTGCTGCGAGGTATGGCACTAACGTGAGATGCATGAATAAGGCATTACTACCCTCTTCCACTCCCATTTGGCGCAAAGCTTCCATAAAGGGGAGTGACTCAATATCACCAACGGTTCCACCCACTTCAACCATTGCAATATCAAACCCTTCTGCACCTGCGCGAACGCTGCGTTTGATTTCATCTGTAATATGCGGGATAACTTGTACAGTAGCGCCGAGGTAATCCCCTTGACGTTCCTTGCGAATCACTCGACTGTAGATACGACCTGTCGTAAAGTTATTTAATTGTGTTGCAGTAAAGTTTACGAATCGCTCGTAATGACCTAAATCTAGATCAGTCTCTGCTCCATCTTCGGTAACAAATACTTCACCATGCTGAAAAGGGCTCATAGTGCCAGGGTCAACATTGATATATGGATCAAGCTTCATCATTGTAACACTCAAGCCACGGGCTTCTAAAATTGTACCTAAAGAAGCGGCAGCGATGCCTTTACCTAAAGAGGAAACCACACCACCGGTGATGAAGATATATCGTGTCATATTTTGCTTGCCTGCATCTGATATTGAGGAGTTTTATCAGGGGGGAATCGTAACATACCCCTAATAAATGAAACAGTAGATAAGGAAACTATAATATCTTTTTTTACTACCTGAATCCGTGACTTCAATATGGATAACAGGGTGAAAGTTATTGGTTTACACGGGATTTTAAAAAATCTTAGCTTCACCATAGGTTAAGCGAGTATTTTCTAAACTCGTAAGAATCAATAGTTTACGACCTGTGACATAGTGAAATCACTGATTCAGGTATTAATAAGAGATATTTGCGAGAGAGATATAACGGATTAAATTGATTATGGAAAATCTTTTAAGCAACATCTACCCGATGGGTTTCGACTTTCACAAGAACAAAAGTTATTTTTTGTTTGATTAATCACGTATTTTTTAAGACTGGAATCACTTTTAGCTTCTGCGAGGGTAATATCAAAACAATAACAAGCCATTGCATCGTCATTCTGTGGTTCTTTAATACCTACAAGAGTACGAAGATCAGTTTTTTTGATAATTGAATTGTTTTCATCAAAATACACAACCTCGCAATCAGGATCACTACAAAAGTAATGTTTTTTTTCGTTTGAAAGTAAACTATCTTGATCCCAAGGCTTTTTAAGATGCTGAAGAACTGTTGAAAATGGAACTTGAAGGTATTCTTTGCCATTTTTTGGGCAAATGTAACGCTTAGGGCTAGTATCTTCCTTAATTGTTACTTCAGTTGATGAACAGCAACTCATATTTACTCACACAAAACATCGAAAAAGAAGGGGGGTGGGTTACATAAATAGCCTATAAAACGCTAATAATGTTTAATTAATGATCCAAAGTCTTTATTATCATCTATTTCTATCTGAATTTTAGAAAAATTAGCATAATCAATATTCAAACTAAACAAACGGTTATCTTGCATACCTAATATACTCATTAAAATAACACGAATAACCCCAGAATGCGTTACAAGGAGTATTCTCTTGCCTTCGTATTCTCGTAAAAGTTCTTTATAAGCTTTCAATACGCGGGCACGAAAATCATAAAAATCCTCACCTGCAGGAGGTGTGACTCGTGTAGGTGATTGCCACCACGCTTCTAATAAATCTGCATCTTCTTTAATGATTTGGCTGGGTGTTTTATCTTCCCATTCGCCAAAATCAATTTCTTTAAACTGTTCGTTTATTTCTAAATCAATTTCATCTTCTTGAGCAATAACTTCTGCAAATTCACGGCAACTAGAAAGAGGAGATGTAATGATGATATCCCATCCGTCTTTTCCATCAATAGTTGATACCATTTGTTGCCAGCCGATATCAGTGAGCTGATCATCCGTACTGCCACGGAAAATATCTGCACCTTCTAACTCACCGTGTCGCAATAATTCGATGATAGTCTGGGTTGATGGTTCTACCGTATCAGAACTATCTGCAACCTCTTCCATTTTTATATCGTCAATGGCTTTCACTATAGTGTCTGGCTTATTTCCTGACATTAAATGTAACTTACGTCGATAATTTCATACTCAATAGCACCTGATGGTGCTTTAACTACGGCTATATCACCTTCTTCTTTGCCGATTAATGCACGAGCAATTGGCGATAAAATAGATATTCTATTTTCTTTAATATCAGATTCGATATCGCCGACTATTTGGTAGATTACAGTGTCTTCTGTTTCAACATCTTCTAGCTCCACCGTTGCACCAAATACAATACGACCACCTACATTCAAGGTAGTAATATCAATAATTTGAGCGGTTGAAAGCGTTCCTTCCAGTTGCTGAATACGTCCTTCGTTAAAACTTTGCTGCTCACGAGCAGCATGGTATTCCGCATTCTCTTTTAAATCACCATGTTCACGTGCAGTGGCAATCGCCTCAACTATTTGAGGGCGAAGGACTGACTTTAATTCGTTCAGTTCTTCTTTTAAGCGATCAGCGCCTTTTTTAGTTACGGGTGCTCTATCCATTGTATTTTCTCCAATAGTCGCCGCGTGCAAGCCCTTACACACGGCTGTGGAATATAATTATGCTATTAACTTATTAACTTATTAACGGTTTAATGTAAGTCCTGAAGTTTATAAACTTCGCTTTCACCCACATACATCATTGCCTGACACGTAGCCCATGCACCAGTAATGGTTGTAGTATACGTGACTTTGCCTTGCAGTGCTTCACGGCGAATTTCAAAGGAGTCCTCAATTGCTTTTTTTCCTTCGGTAGTATTGACGATAAAATTAACCTGATCATTTTTCACTAAATCTACGATATTAGGTCGCCCTTCTCTTACCTTCTTCACTGTTTCACATTCAAACCCTGCTTCTTCCAAGCTTCGGGCTGTTCCGCGAGTAGCGACTAGTTTAAAATCTAGATCTTGTAACAATTTGGCAACATCTAACATTGCTTTACGGTCAGTATCACGCACACTTAAAAAGGCTGTTCCACCCTGTTTTGGGAATTCAACACTAGCAGCCAACTGCGATTTACCGAAGGCTTCGGCAAATGTTTTACCAATGCCCATCACCTCACCTGTTGATTTCATTTCAGGGCCCAATATAGGGTCAACACCTGGGAATTTAATGAAAGGGAATACCGCTTCTTTTACAGAGAAAAAATCGGGAACTATTTCTTCTAATGCACCCTGCTCTGCCAGTGATTTACCCGCCATACAACGTGCCGCAATCATCGCCAATGGACGACCAGTAGCCTTGGAAACATAAGGTACAGTACGCGATGCTCTTGGATTTACCTCCAAAACATAAATCACATCTTTGCCGTCAGTTTTCTTAATGGCAAATTGTACATTCATTAAACCAATTACATTTAGAGCCAATGCCATTTTACGTGTTTGCTCACGCATTTCATCTTGTACATCTTGGCTTAAAGAGTAAGGTGGCAATGAACAAGCCGAATCACCTGAGTGAACACCTGCTTGCTCAATATGCTGCATAATGCCACCAATTAAAACGTCTTTACCATCACAGATAGCATCTACATCGACCTCTATTGCGTCATCAAGGAAACGATCTAACAATACAGGTGAATCATTAGATACTTTTACCGCATCGCGCATATATATGCGTAAATCTTCTTCGTTGTGTACGATTTCCATTGCGCGTCCGCCAAGTACATAAGATGGGCGAACAACTAAAGGATACCCTACCTCTTCTGCCAAACGAACACCTTCTTCAATATTACGTGCCGTTCTATTGGGTGGCTGTAGCAGGCCGAGTTTTTCAATCATCTGCTGGAAGCGTTCTCTGTCTTCCGCCAAGTCAATTGAATCGGGGCTTGTGCCTATGATTGGTGTGCCAGCGGCTTCTAACGCCTCTGCCAATTTTAAAGGTGTTTGACCTCCATATTGTACAATTACACCTTTTGGCTTTTCTAAATCAACGATTTCCAGTACATCTTCAAGCGTTAATGGCTCAAAAAATAACCGGTCTGATGTATCATAATCGGTAGAAACGGTTTCAGGGTTGCAATTAACCATGATGGTTTCATAACCATCTTCACGCATTGCCAATGCCGCGTGCACACAGCAATAATCAAACTCGATACCTTGGCCAATTCTGTTTGGCCCCCCACCTAACACCATGATTTTGTCATTATCGGTAGGATTTGCTTCGTTTTCTTCATCGTAGCTTGAATACATATATGCGGTATCGGTAGAAAACTCCGCCGCACAGGTATCAACACGTTTATAGATTGGGCGAACCCCTAATTCACGTCGATACTTTCTAAATTCTTTTTCTTTTGTGTGCAGTAGCTTTGCAAGACGCCGATCAGAAAAACCTTTTTGCTTAAGGTCAAACATTTCATCTTTATCAATGTTTGTTAGCATTCTATCTTTTAGAGTTCCTTCTAATGTAACGAGTTCTTCAATTTGATTTAAGAACCAAGGATCAATAGAAGTTATATCAAATAAGTCTTCTTGACTCATACCATGACGAAAACCATCTGCTACGTATAAAATGCGCTCTGGGCCTGCTTCACTTAATTCACGACGTAAAATATCTTTTGCATCACTATCTCCTAGCACTACACGTTCATCCATTCCATCAATATCTGTTTCCATACCGCGTAAAGCTTTTTGGAATGATTCTTGGAAGGTACGGCCAATTGCCATTACCTCGCCTACAGATTTCATTTGAGTGGTCAAACGTGAATCGGCTTTTGGGAACTTTTCAAACGTAAAACGTGGGATTTTTGTAACCACATAATCAATTGAAGGTTCAAATGATGCAGGTGTTGCGCCACCTGTAATATCATTTTGTAATTCATCCAAAGTAAAGCCAACTGCTAATTTGGCAGCAATTTTTGCAATTGGAAACCCAGTTGCTTTTGATGCCAGTGCAGATGAACGTGATACACGAGGATTCATCTCGATAATAACCATACGTCCATCTTTTGGATTAATGGACATCTGTACGTTAGAGCCACCTGTTTCAACACCAATTTTGCGTAATATCTGTAACGAGGCGTTACGTAAGATTTGATATTCTTTATCTGTTAGCGTTTGTGCTGGCGCGACCGTGATTGAATCACCTGTGTGAATTCCCATTGGGTCGAGGTTTTCAATTGAACAAATTATAATACAGTTATCAGCGGTATCACGAACCACTTCCATTTCATATTCTTTCCAACCAAGTAATGACTCTTCAAGTAATACTTCGGTGGTTGGTGACATATCAAGACCACGCGTTATGATCTCTTCAAACTCATCCATATTGTAGGCAATACCGCCACCAGAACCACCCATTGTGAATGAAGGGCGACAAACTGTAGGAAAGCCTAAACCTTTTTGAATCTGGCGAGCTTCTTCCATGCTATGTGCAACACCAGAACGAGCTGAGTCAAGCCCGATTTCTTCCATAGCAACACGGAACTTCTCACGATCTTCTGCCATATCAATGGCTTCTTTTTTCGCACCGATCATTTCGATGTTGTATTTTTCTAGTACACCGTGTTTATCTAAATCCAAGGCACAGTTTAATGCTGTTTGACCACCCATAGTTGGTAAAAGTACATCAGGACGTTCTTTTTCGATAATTCGTTCAACCGTTTGCCACTCTATTGGCTCAATGTAAGTGGCATCCGCCATATCAGGATCGGTCATAATCGTTGCTGGATTAGAATTCACCAATATAACGCGATAGCCTTCTTCGCGAAGTGCTTTACAAGCTTGTGCCCCTGAATAATCAAACTCACAGGCTTGACCAATAACTATCGGACCTGCCCCGATAATTAAAATGCTTTTTATGTCGGTACGCTTTGGCATATCAACGTGCCTCCTGGTTATTTTTTGCTTGCGCCATCAGTTTAATAAAATCGTCAAATATAGGTGCAATATCATGCGGGCCTGGGCTAGCTTCTGGATGACCTTGGAAACTGTATGCTGGGCAATCAGTCCGTTTCACACCTTGCAAACTCTTATCAAAGAGTGAGCGATGCGTCGCAACTAAATTATCTGGCAAAGTATCTTCATCAACTGCAAAACCATGGTTTTGACTAGTGATAGCTACTTTTTTAGTTTCTAAATCTTGAACAGGGTGATTAGCACCGTGATGACCAAACTTCATTTTAATCGTTGATGCTCCACTGGCAAGCCCGAGAAGCTGATGACCAAGACAAATTCCAAAAGTGGGAAGTTTTTTATCTAATATATTTTGGATAGCTGTAATCGCATAATCACAGGGCTCTGGATCACCAGGACCATTTGATAAAAACACGCCATCAGGATTCATTGCTAAAACTTCTTCTGCGGGTGTTTGCGCAGGAACAACTGTGACTTTACAGCCACGATCTACGAGCATTCTTAAAATATTCTTTTTTACACCAAAATCATAAGCGACAACATTAAAAGTATCGGAAGATTCATCCAATATTTTATTTATCTTAGGATCAAGATCCCAAGTGCCTTCAGTCCAAGTGTAGGTTTCTTTGGTAGAAACAACTTTTGCTAAATCTGCACCTTTAAGACCAGAAAAACCTGCTATTTCTTTTATTGCTGCGGCAACGTTATCATCATGGTTTTCTTTGAGAATATCACCAGCAATAATACAACCGCGTTGAGCGCCCTTTTCTCGAAGAATCCGTGTTAAACGTCGGGTATCAATACCCGCAATCGCAACTACTTTTTTACGGCTTAGATATTCAGGAAGAGATTCTTCTGCACGCCAATTACTGTATTGGCTAGGGACATCTTTAACTATCAGGCCTGTTGCAAAGATAGTATCAGCCTCTTCATCTTCTGAGGTTATTCCGGTGTTACCGATATGGGGATAAGTCAGTGTGATCATCTGACTGGCATAAGAGGGGTCCGTTAATATTTCTTGATAGCCTGTCAATGCTGTATTAAAAACCACCTCACCAACACTGCTAGCTTCGTATCCGATGGATTGTCCTTTAAAGACACTTCCGTCTTCTAGGACGAGTATTGCGCTCTTTTTCAAGCTGACCTCCGCTCTTTAAACGTGTAACCGAGAATGCAGTAGAACATTCTCGAAATACGCACATTAAATTTTATTCTACACACAAAACGGGATGGTATTCTATGATAGAAACCATCCCGTTTATTGGCATGAATTGTTATAATTTTTAAACTAAATAAACTTTCTCTTTAGTTGCAAAATTAAGTAAGCATATTCTACTCGAAAAGCAAACAGAGTGTCTATGAACGATTGCTTATAGAACCCTAGATTTCTAAAAAAATCAATTCGCTAATTGTTCATCTATTTTTTGTAATTTCTTAGCTAATTCTCTGTTTTTACGAAGAATGTTTTGAAATTTTTCCTCAAGTTCCCTATTTTCCATATCTAATTTGGATATTTCCATGTTCACATCATAGATTTTCTTTGTAATATTGCTGGCTTTAGGGTTCTCACTTGTCGTTTTAGTAACTATGGATGTAGATTCATCATTAATACTCTTCTGAATTTCATCCATTGCTATTGAAACAACATCATCATTACTTTGTTCAACTTCCTGTTGTTGGTCTACTTGTTCTTCTTCAACTGGATCATTTTGTGACTCAATAGTAATCACTTCTTGTTCCTGGTTTTTTGCCTGTATGTCTTCCTGTGTTTGCTGCTCAAACTGTTCAGGTTCTTCTTCGAAAGCTACTTCGGGTGTCTCAACAAGTGGCTCCGCTTTAAGACTGCTAGGCAAGTAATCTCCAAGCATAGATGAAACCGTATCGGGGACATATTCAGAAAAGTTCTTGTTAGTACCCATGAGCATATAAGCTCCACCGCCTATTAAACCGAGAGCGGCAACTAATGAGATTGATAGTGTCTTATTCATTTTTTATTATTCTCCAGCTAGATTGAATAAGTTATATTATTTTTCTAATAACTTATTCCACCAGCGTTTTCTTTTTGCTGTTTGTTTCAACGGTGCTAATAAATCAGAAGGTGCTAGTTTACTAATTATCCAACCCGGTAAAGGTGGGGTTTTAGCAATACTGCACGAAGTTCCTACATTATTGGGGTCAAACACCTTAATGAAACTCGGGGTTTTAAGATTATCAGTATAAACAATCCCACAATAATCCTCATTATGTTCCCGACGAAGTAACATATCGAGCTCATTTATCATTGTATGAAAGGCTTCTCCACTTATCAGTTCTGTGGGTGGCACATCCCCTATTGCATATATATACCAACCATCTTCGTTGTCTTTTTTGATGATATCCCAAAGTTCATCAAGTTGTTTCCATTTAAGAACACCATAAAACTTACCTTTAAAAGCTTGTTCAAAGGTGGATTCAGAATTAGAGACAGAGTCAGTACTTTGAGCGCCACTGTGTGATACTCCTTGTATATCAGATTTATTCATTCCATTAACTCCAAGGTATTTCCATCAGGATCTCTACAAAAAAGGGCTTTTCTTCCTGATTGACTTATCGTATACGCGATTTTGTGCTCATCTAGTTGCAAAACAATAAGAGATAAATCTTTAACTCTAAAGGCTGTATGTCTATCCCTACCTCCATGCTCTGGACGGTCAGCAGAGTCTGGGTTATCAACACAGATTAAATGAATTTGTTGATTTTCATTAATATTTAACCACAAGCCATCAAATGAAAAAATGGGGCGAGAATCATCAATTTCTAAACCTAAAATAGTATGGTAGAAATATTTTGAATGATCTATATCAGCGACTAAGTAACTGGTGTGATGAATTGCTATAAAGTTATTTCCCATGACAGTGTTCCAAGAATAGTTTAAATCATTAAGCTCAATTAATTATTTTATACATATGAGAGTAATTGTAATTAAGGTATCATATGTATAAATCAAGCAGAACAAATGGAAATATTATGCGTAGTATATTTTTAATAATAACATTAATTATGAGTCTCCCTTTTAATTTTATAGTAGCAAAAGAACTTCCTTCATCTGAAGGGATTCTACTTAAGGATTACCATAATAAATCTAATACGAAATTAGTTTTAGGTGAAAAAATTCATAACCCTTATTCTGTAGAAAATATGCAGAAAGCAGCTTCAAATTTATCCTTAAAATTAGCTATATCTGCAACGCACCTTTATATTAAATTCATGCCTACCACCGCAGAACAACTCGACATTCTTGAAAGTGATAGCAGCCTTATTCTTTATGATCACCCATTGGATAACAAAATAGCGAAAGATGGCGATTATTATCATGATCCAGAAATTCCAGAGAGTCAACCCACCTACCAGTATGCCTCTGTAAAAAAGGGTCAATTACTTCCAACTGGAGTGAATTTTGAAATATTATCTGAGCTTTATATTCCAGATGAAAACTATGCTAACAAAAATAATAAAGAAATTATCGAGATAGATTCACTTGTTGATGAGGCATTATACATTTCTGGGAACTTACCTTCAGCCAATCAAGCCACGCTTAGAAGAGGCCGCTGGCGCCCAACAGGAAAAATTAGAGTATGGGATAATTCTTTAGGAGAACATAGCTATATCATTTCCAAAACATTTGATCACTGGGATTATTCTGATTGCTTTCACGATAAAACAAACCCAAAGGATGAACCTGATGACGAATGGGCTTGCAGAAAAGCAGCATATGTAACTGTTATGGGCACTAAAAGAGGAAGTTATATTCCGTTAGAAGGTGTCAGGGTAAGAGCGAGACGTTATTTCACTACCTATACAGGCCTCACAGATGCAAATGGGCATTTTTCGCTTAATGGCCGATTTAGAGGTGGTGCACGATATTCTATTAAATGGCAAAGACATGATTTCAACATTAAAAGTTCTTATTGGTGGGTAGCAAAGCATAATGGACCACTGAAAATAGGGGAT
This sequence comes from Thiotrichaceae bacterium, assembly GCA_026988095.1. GTDB lineage: Bacteria > Pseudomonadota > Gammaproteobacteria > Thiotrichales > Thiotrichaceae > Cocleimonas. The sequence goes on along the minus strand of JALSLX010000046.1, from coordinate 1,295 downwards.
TGGAACTGGGATATAAGTGGGGGCTTAAACCAATATTATTCTGCAATTTTAAGAGCAGCTAATCATTATTTTTATGAGAATATAAAGGGGCTAAGTAGACCGTCGAGATGGTATGTAAGAAAACTCAATATAAGGGCATATGAATCTTTCCGCTCCGACTTGCGTGGAAATTTTGTAATTGACCTCAATCAAATAGCTATTAGGATGTATGGACGTCCATCGATGAAGACGTATAAGACAACTATTCATGAAATAGCTCATCTCTCTCATTCGCTAATGGATATTTCTGCATATACTCTGCTCACTCTAACTCCATCCGGAAAAAGAGTACAAGAATCTTGGGCAAAAGGAGTATCATGGGTTTTAACAAAAATGGTTTATGATATCTTAAATACAGGACAGAGAATTGAAAGAAATAACTCCAATTATACTGATTATACTGGAGTTGTTGTTGATATGATGGATGAATTTACCCCTGTAGTAACCAATGAAAATACAAATGATGTACATAATGGAGGCTTTAATAATCTCTTATTTGACTCTGTTGAAGGTTATACCATCAAGCAAATCGAAGATGCACTGTACTTAACTGTTAGTTGGGATCAATGGAGGGCTCGACTGGAGTCATTCAACGATAATCCAACGGAAGATAATTTAGTTACATTATTTGATGCTTGGAGTGGAGACTGAGACTAGCAAGCCTCCTTGATCATACATAAACTTATGGAAGTATTAATTTTGGAGAATATACTTAAATAAACCAGCCAAAGACACAATTACCAACGATGCACCTAGAAAGCGATGGAACACAGTGCTATCGCTTGTAATAAGATAGTCGTGTGCTTTTAAACCTACAAAATGACCGATTCCTACAAAAGGTAAGAGGAACAAACTAAGCTGCCATTGTAGTTCGACCTCATAAGCAATGAAGGCTCCCATTTTAAAGGTGACCAGAATTATCCAAAGCACAAACAGTGTTTCTCGCAATTGAATACGCGTGACATATCTTGCGACTACCGCTGCAATTAATGGTGCGCCAATCAAAGATGTGCCGCTAACATAGCCTCCTAGTATCAATAGTATGGTATCGACCATTTTTGATTGGCTTTTTATTGTGTAATTTATTAGCCAAGTGATACCGTAGAATAAAGTGATGCTAAATACAGCTATTACCAACCAATAATTAGGAAAGCTAAATAAGCCAATGAGGCCTGCAATTTTTGGCAATATTATTATTGCCATAACTTTACCAACCACAGGCCAATTCACATTTTGGATGCGACTGGCTAATGTAA